>NZ_JBANBJ010000083.1:0-38429 GCF_059803515.1 Bradyrhizobium sp. UFLA05-125
GCTGATACAGCCCCGGCTGCAGCACGGCACGTAGCGTGCCGTTGAGATTGACACTATCCGCAGCCAGACCGTCATGGTTGCCGGCATTGTCGACGCGCAGTGCCAGCGTGCCCTGCGCCGTCTGGGTGAATGTGCCGCTGATAGCGAAGTTCGATGGACTCAGCGCCGTCGCCGGATCGGTGATGGTGATCAGGCCGGCATTGGTCAATGCAGTGTTTGATCCGATCAAGAACAACTTGCCGTCCAACGTGCCACTGTTGTTGATGGTGGTCCCCGTCGTCGAATTGAAGGGGGTAAGCAGCGCAAAGCCGTTGGAACCGCCCCTGATCGTGCCGCCGTTGATGATGGTATTGCCGTTACCGAACAAACCGACGCCGACGCTACCGAACAAACCGACGCCGCCAATCGCCGAAATCGTGCCGGTATTGGTGAGCTTGTCGTTGTTGTTCAGCATCACGCCCCAGCCTAGGTTACTAGCGCTGCTGCCGACGGTGATGACGCCGGAATTTTGGATGGTGTTGCCGGCGCCGTTACTGACGATGCCGGCATCGAGGCCGGTGGCGGAGGCTGAACCGGTCAGGGTGATCGTGCCGGTATTGATGGCGGTGTTGCCGTCACCGTTAAGGACGATGCCGATAGCATTCGCCGTCGAAGTTATCGTGCCGGCGTTGGTGAAGGTGTTGTTGGCAAACCCCTGGATACCAGCGCCACCGTTTCCAGCGCTAATCGTGCCGCTGTTGAGCGCAGTGTTGCCATCGCCGACATCGATCGCGATCTGCAAACCACCGACCGTGATCGATGCGTTCGGCTGAACCGTCACGGCCAGGTTGTTTTCCACGCCCGTGCCGAAGAAGGTGCTGGTCGCGCCGCTGCAGGTCACGACATTGCCTGCCTGCACGCATGCGGCGGCCGCCGGCCCTACCGGGAGCACGACAGCCGCGAACGCCAGCATCAGCGGCGCCGCAAGCGCCAGGGATCGTCCGGGCCGCCGCTTGGGAGCCCCCTTCAGCGCACGCACCGTCGTCATCCGCGCCGCGCCAACAGTCACTTTCATCATTTACCCCGAATCCTCACAGGCCGAAGCCGCAATCGTCAGACAAATTGACCCGACGATCGGCCGGTGTCTTGGGCTGGACAGCACACTGCATTGAGCCCTAAGGAACCAGCGCCGGTTCGTGAGCGGATGTGGCGCTGCGGCCACCATTCGGAGCACGGGGGTTTCGACCTGCTCCCAAAGCCGCTCAAGGCCATCTAGGGCTTTCCGGCTGTCGTCGATGGCGCCTTCTGGCTTGCACTCGATGCCGGCGATTTGCCGGCGGCAGGCGGTGGCGCGGCGGGAGGATCTGGTGCTGCGGGCACTGCCGACCCGATCTTCACCGAGATGCCGAACAGGCGCCATTGACCGTTCACCGGCGCATAGAGCAGGTCGAAGCTGAGCTGCTGCGGCACGGAGGGAAAGAAGCCGGCCATGCGCATCAGGCCGTTGGCCTCGATCTGCGGCAGCAGCGTGAGCTGCGGTTCAATCGCGGCGACGCCCGAGAGATCGAGATGGTCGCTGCGCTCCTTCGCAAAAATCTCCGCGAGCTTCTCGGCGCTGTTGACCTGGAAGGCGGGCGCGCCGAGCTCGCGCAGCACAGTGTAGTTGCCGGTCTTGTTGGCCTGGTCGAGCGCGATCAATGCGGTGCGGATCAGGATCAGCACGCCATTGCGGTCAATTTGCGCAGGCCTCGGCGGCGCCTCGGCGCGCGCACCAGCGCAGCCGCCTAACGCGACCAGGACGGCCAGCACAGCAACATAAAGAGCAGTGAGTGTAGGGAGAGGCCGCCTCACCACGCGAACGTGACGCCTGCCCTGCTGCCGATGCCGCCCTGATCAAAGCCGGCGCCGACGCCGACGTTCACCACCGCATAATCCGTCAGGCGCATTTGCGCGACCACGCTGCCAGCGTTCTGGCCGCGAAAATTGCCCCAATTGGTGGAGATCGCAAATCGCTTGTCGGCCGGCAGCGCGGTGCCACCCATGGAGATTGCGATCGCGGTCCCCTCGAACGACTGCCGCATCTGATGTTGGAGGACGTTGACGCTGAACTGCAGCCCGGAAATGTCCGGCATCGTGATGGTCGTCGCCGCCAGATGCCCCGCCGCGTCCGTCGTCACCAGCGAAACCGGCCCGCTTTGCGCTGCAAGGCTCGCCGCCGAGGTGAGGCCGGAGAGCTTGTAGGTGTTCGACGCGGTGCCGATGGCGACCTGGTTGGCCGCAGTCGCGGTCGCGCCCGCGCCAAAGGCCGCCGAATTGCTGTACGCCGCGGTCGCTCCAGAACCAACCGCCGTGGCGCTGTTGCCAGACGCCGTGCTGTTGGTGCCGTTCGCGGTGCTATAGTCGCCAATCGCGCTGCTATTGTAGCCGCTCGCGGTGCTTCCTGTGCCACTCGCGGTGCTGCCGGTGCCGCTGGCGGTGCTATAGTCGCCGCTGGCCTGACTGTTGCTGCCTACAGCCGCGCCGGCAATGCCGCTCGCCATGGCCCCGCCGATAGCGGTGCTAAAGTCGCCGCTGGCGGTGCTGGTGTAGCCTACAGCCGTGCTTACGCTTCCGCTCGCCATGCTGGCGGGGCCAACCGCCACGCTATCCAGCTTGCTCGCGGAGCTGGAGGCACCGATCGCTACGCTACCTTCCCCGGTGGCGCTGCTTCTTCGACCATATGCCGAACTGGAGAGACCAGTCGCTACAGCAGAATCCCCGCAGACAGTACTGTACTGACTGCCACCGTCATTCCCCGCCGGATTTGTCCCGGCCCCACCATTGCTGCATTCGACCGCTCGTGCTGCCGAGGGCAGGAGCAGTGGGACGGCCAGCAGAGCACATGTAACCGTGAGCGGGATGAGCCGCTTGTGCCGGGAACCTGGCGCATTGCCGGCGGGTGATGTGCCGCCTTCAGAGACAATTCGTCTGTGCGCCCGGCGTGCGTCGAAGACGATACGCGCGCTGACCGCGCATACCCAGAGCGACAATCTCATTGCTTAACCCTTCCCCGCAAGCGACATATCGCCAGGCAAATTGCCCCGAGGACCGGTCATTGTCTTGGGCTACACAGCACCACGTATTGAGCCCTGCGGAACTAACGCGAAATCATGAGCTGCTGTGGCGCTGCGGCCACCATTCGGAAGGCGGGGTTTCTCTTCGCGCTATCGCACCGGCAGCAGACCGACCAATCCTTGGTCATCGCGCAGGTGTGTGAGCCTGACTTTTGGCCTGCCAGCTTGACACGGCAAGCGT
The DNA here is from genome assembly GCF_059803515.1 of Bradyrhizobium sp. UFLA05-125. Classification (NCBI taxonomy): domain Bacteria; kingdom Pseudomonadati; phylum Pseudomonadota; class Alphaproteobacteria; order Hyphomicrobiales; family Nitrobacteraceae; genus Bradyrhizobium; species Bradyrhizobium sp. UFLA05-125. The sequence goes on from NZ_JBANBJ010000083.1 coordinate 3,274, forward strand.
GCGTTCAACTTTGCCACGACCACTTGCTCAGCTCGTGACGATGACGTCCGAGATCGCGCCGTTGGAAAGCTCGCTCAACCTGCATCTTTCGTCCAAGCGCCGGAGCATCTTCTTCGGCCACAACCTTGCCGCCGAGCAATATCGTCCACCGCGTGGATGCGGCGGACCTGCTCGTTTAAATGGTTTGCGCTCTCTTGCGTACTTAGAACTTCCAGTTGAAGTTGGCGCGGACGGACTGGTCGGAGACGCTGGAGGCGAACTGCCCGCTATAGGACACGCCGAGCGTGGCGCTGGGCGCGATGGCGAAATCGAGACCTGCTTCCACCACGGCCGAGTTCTTCGCGATCGGCACGCCAGCGATCGTGAATGGCGCACCGCCTGCGAGGGCAACGGTCGAGAGCGGCGTCACGTCGCCGAAAGCGTGCCGCCAGCCGAGCGTGCCCCTCGCCGTGGCGTTGACACCGCCCAGCATGAAGCTGGTCGAGGTGCGCAGACCCAGCGTCGAGAAGGTCGCATCGGTCGAACCACCATTGCTGGATAGCGCCGCCGCGTGCCCCGTCTCGCGGAAGCCGTCAGTGTGAAGGTCCACATAGGCCAGATTGGCGAAGGGCTCGAAGCCGAACGTGCCGGCGCGCATCCCGTAGGCCAGTTCGCCGAAGGCCTGCGCGGTGCCGGCGTCGTATTTGCCTGCCAGGCTGTCGGAGAAGCCGGGGAAGGTGACGAAGCGACTGGTGGAGAGATTGTGCCATGTATAGGCAGCACCCGTGCGGAAGGCGAGATTGCCCCACTCCGTGCCGCCATAGAGTCCGAGGTGGTAGTTGTCGCTCGTCCCGGATGAAGCCCGGTCGCGAACGTTGAAGTTGGTCTGGCTGTAGCCGCCGAGCAGGCCGAGGCGCCAGGTATCGAGGACCCGACCATCGCCGCCGACGAAAATGCCGCCGGTCGAGCGGTTCAGCCGCGCCGCATTGCCGTCACTCTCGGTATGGCCCCATGATCCGAAGGCACGTCCCCACAGGGCAAAGCGGTCGGTGGTGGCGGGAACATATTCCGGACCGCCCGACGCGTAGCTCATCACTGGCGTGCTCACCGCGCCGACCGCATCGAAGGCGGAGCGCAGGCGGTCGTTCATCGCATCGCGCACGAAGCGGCTATCCTCGACCAGCGCCGTCTTCGCCGAGGCATGGATCTCGCCGGAAAGCTGGTCGAAGGCGTGTTGTGCCGCGCCATCGGTCGGAAGCCAGGCGATGGCGGTGTAGATCGGATTGCCCGTGCCGAGGCTTTCGGCACCAGCGCCCGCAGCCTTCTGGTTCGGGGTCAGGCCGATCGAAGCGAACGATTTGGTCTGCACCACGTCGAGATAGACGTGCGTGGGGTCGTAGTGATCGACCAAGCCGATGAAGGTGGAGAGCTTCGTGTCGCCGGTCAGCGTATAGGTGCCGCTGACGCCACCATTAGCCTGTAGCACGGTGTAATGCATGCCGATCACATAGGGAGCGGCGTCGAGCTTCACGACATTGAGCGTCGCACCATTGGCGATTGTGGCTGTGCCCGTGGCATTGATCCGGTCATTCTGGCCCGTCGAGGTCAGTTCAACCTGATAGATCGAGCCTGATGCCTGCGAGAGGTTGCCGTTGATCGTCAGTGTGCCGATCGAGTTGCCCGGCGCGATGATGCCGCCGGCGCTGGCCACAACACTGCCGACCGTGCCGTTGCCGCCGAGAATGCCGCCGTTCGACACCGTGACCAGCGAATTGGCGATCGAGCCGTTCACGGCCAGCCGGCCGCCGATGATGTTGGTTGGACCGGTGAAGCCGCTGGAATCGGCGGTCAGGATCGTGTTGCCGGCAAGCTGGTTGAGCGTGCCGAACCCCTGAATGGTCGAGGCGAACGTGTAGGCGGGATCGGTATGGTTGAAGTTGATCATCCCGGTGCCGGCCCCGAAGGTGACGAGCGACGCATTGAGCGTGCCCGCACCCGTCGGAGCCTGACCGGCGGCCGCGCCGATGTTCAGCGTTCCGGTCGAGCCGGCGCCAGTCGCGATAGACACGGTTCCGGCAGCATTGACGGTACCGCCGTTGGAGATGGTCAGGGTGCCGGTGCCGTCATTGCCGACGGCGAGATTGCTGGAGGTCCAGGACGAGCCAAGGCCATCAACTGTCGCGAAACCGGTCGAGCCGGAATTGTTGCCTATCAAGCCGAGGTTGCTGATCACCGCGCCGCCGTTGCCGACCATCAGCGTGCCGGTCCCGGTTTGGCCGACTGCGAGATTGCTGGAACTGGTCCAGGTCGAGCCAGCGCCGGTGACGCTTACATTGTTTGGGCCTGCCGAGTTCCAGCCGATAATGCCTTGGACATCGGTCACCGTGCCTCCGTTACTGATCGTCAGCGTCCCGTTACCGGTACTGTTATAGCCGACAAAGAGATTGCCGGAATCTGTCCAGGACGAGCCATCGACCGTCGCGCTCCCGGTCGAGTTGTAGCCGATCGCGGCGCTGCGGCTGGTGACTGTGCCGCCGTTCTTGATCGTCAGCGCGCCGGTGCCGGAAACGCCGACAAAGAGATAACCGGAATTGGTCCAGGACGAGCCGGTGCCATCGACGGTCACGCTGCCGGTCGAGCCGGCATTGTAGCCGATGTAGGCGCCGGTGCTGGTGGCTGTTGCGCTGGTGACTGTACCGCCATTGCTGATCCGCAGCGTGCCGGCACCGGAATAGCCGACAAGGAAATTGCCGGAACTGGTCCAGGACGAGCCGGTGCCATCGACGGTTGCGGTGCCGGTCGCGCCGGTATTGTAGCCAATCGCGGCGTCGACGTTGGTGACTGTGCCGCCGTTGCTGATTGTCAACGTGCCGCCGCTCTGGGACGGCGTGCCGGTGGCGGAGTTGCCAACTATGAGAGCGTTATTAATCGTCCAGGACGAATGGGTAGCACCAGACGAGCCGGTGACCGTCACCGTGCCGATCGAGTTGGCATTGTAGCCGATGAAGTTCCAAGCGGTGCTGCTGCTGCTCACCAATGTGCCGTTGCCTGAGATTGTCAGCATGCCGCTGCCGTTAACGCCGACCGTGACACTGTTCACAGTCGCGCCAGCTATAGTGATCGCGGTCGGATTGGGAGTGACAGTATCGATATTCGCGTCCGTCGTTCCGTTCGGGACGGCGTTGTTGTCCCAGTTGCCAGCAGTATTCCAGTCAGTGGTTCCGGCAGCACCAGTCCAGTTTTGAGCCCGAGATGAAGTCGTCGTCAGAGCCAATCCAAGCGCGGCGATCAATGTGGTGATGAGCAGATCGCCGCGGAGCGATCCGCGCTGGCCGGTGTGACAAGCGAGCGCCTGATGCTGGCTGCGCGATACCTGTGAGGGCTCGGCTCGGCGCTCAGTATCGCCCGCTCGCTCAACGATTTGCATCCCGTTCTGTTTCCTGTCTCTGCGATTGCTGAGCAAGTCGCAACTTGCCGTTTTTGGGGCTCGAACAGATGGCAGCCCTAGAATCCGTCTTGCTTCGCCGACCAGATAACCCAGGGGGCGGCAGATCCGCTTGGACTGGGGCGAACAACGTTTGGACCCCTGCGATCATTCAGCCGTCTTTTTTCGGTGCGATGCAGTCCGGCAACATCGGCGAGAGGCTTTGCCGGGGGACAAGTTCGCGAGCTGACTCCACGCTTGCAAATTGGATGAACCGCTGAACCTTGGAGCGGCCTGCTGCGAATACAGTCGCTGCCCATTGCAACGCGGCAAACGGCGGTCGGTATCCGAAACCCTTCACGGAAGAGGTTGATCGCTATACCAACGCAGTGCGGATCGAGCGATCGCGAGGCTTAAATGAGCAACGTTTGGACTTTCTTTGGCGTCGTACATCCAGAAAGAATACCCATCACCTTGCCCACCGAGATTGTCGGGGAAAGCGAAGAGTGGAGCGGTGGGCGACTATGAGTTCGCAGTGCGAATTCATGCGGGCCAAATCGTTATCGATTTGAGCGTTGAGAATGAGGGAGTTGACGTTGATGCGCTGCGGAACGTCGCGACCTCTCAAGCAGAAATCCTCACTAACCTCATTGGCTACGACCGCGCTTACAGCTTCTACGTTGAGATCAAATCCGCAGTCTGTCAAAGCGATCGAGCTTGGAGGGTGTTTGGCATCGACATTCCGGCATTGAGTAGGGACCGAGAAGCCACGCCTCCAGCGATCGACACCTCGATTCTGTTAGCCGTCGGGGCAAACCCCGAAGCACAACTGGTGCTAGCTGATTTCACCAACGCGATGCGGTTTCCGGTCGGCACGGGCTTTTATTGTTACCGCGCCATCGAAGCGATGATGCAATTCGTAAAGGACACCGACGACGAAAACGACGAGGTAGCGTGGCCAAAACTTCGAGAGAGGCAGCGTGTTAGTCGCGAAGCGATCGACGCGGTTAAGGCGCATGCTGATCTTCCTCGTCACGGCAAGCCGAGCGCGATGACCGATTCCGAGCGCGTATTGGTGTTTAAGATCGCCGACGAAATGACACGTCGATTTCTCGTGTATCTCCAGAGGAACGACCAAAAACCGTTAGGGGGCTGGAGAGTTCAGCGAGCTCGCAGGGCCGAAACCAGAACAGTGACCGTCCCACCTTGAAGTGGGGTGGGACAAAAAGGGCAAATTCCGATGCAACGACAATGATGAATTCTGGAAATAACGCTCCCTAGGGGAGACGAAGGGCAGCTCATGAGACTACTGAAAACAAGCACAAATCAGCTTCGCTGCTGATTGATTGCTACCACCATTTGCTACCACCCGCAACGCAGCGCCTGTGGGGCCGCGCCGCTCAGTTTCGGCCTTGATAAACTAGCTTATTTGCTCGCCAGGATCGGTCTTTGCAGCATCTTTTGTACGAGTGAAGCTCGGACACTCAGCGGCTAAAGTCGAAACCAAGGCAAGGTGAGATAGACGCACGCAGTCATCGAGAGGACCGGAACCAGCCACACCCAACCTGACCAGCCAAGCGTTTGGTTCCAGCGCACCGGAAACATTGCGGTAACAAGGGCGAGCACGAGGGCTCCAAGTGCGGCCGACGCGGCCCAGCCGTACCAGTACATCGCAGGAGCAAGAAAGCCCATCGCGGGATCGGCGATGTCTCGCGTGTGATGCGTACCCAGGAGCACTATACCCAGCGACGGAAAAACGGTGAACAACGCGAGGTCCTTGGCGATTGCTATCACGTAGAGGACAGCGAACGACATGCCGAACGCAAATGCAAAACGGCGCAACGCGACCGATGATGTCACGAGCCGAAACCTTTGATGTTGTTCACGACGTGGCCGGTAAGGAAGCCCCACCAGACGATGAAGGCAAGGAGCGAGGTGAGCATGGTACGCGTCTGGGTGGGCTCGTTGTCGTTCGGGCGTCGCCAGCAAACCCAATAGGCGGGCAGCAACGCCAACCCAATAGCGGCGAAATGTTCCTTGAGGTCGAAGAAGCCAAGGACGTGCCAATGACCGGCGCGTTCTAACTCAGGCCTAACTTCAACACGAAAGTACAGATACACAATTCCACCCAGCAGAGTGGAGACCGCAAAAAGAACGACCACGGCGTTAGCGAAGGAGCTTGAACGCACCGAACGAAAGCGGCCAAAAAATGAACTGGGCCGAGCGCCAGCGGTTGCCCACGTCGCCAAGGTCTGGTGTGTAATTGCACCAAGCAACGCGACGGCGACCAAGCCGTGGATGATCAGAAGTGCGGTAGGCAAGACCGCGCTCCCGCAATCGGTCCTGACGGCTTCACTGGAAAAGCTCCTCCGTCCCGAATGGCTCTGCCGACCACGGCCGGAACCGATTGAGGGTGAATTTCGTCGTCTGGCCGGGTTGGACATCGACAAGCACGTAATTGTACTCCTCTTTTGGAGACTGTCCCTTCCAGTAGAGGTCCGGCGGATAGTCAGCGGGCACCTTGATGCTCGTGCGACCGGGAAGGATCGGGTCTTGTTCCGCGCCCCCACCACCGAGCATCAGATACTTCACCCCATCTACATTATAGATTTCCGTGGTGTGGACGTGCCCGTTCAGCACGACCACCTCCATGTCTTTGGCATACGACGCAATCACCTTGTGCGGGTTATCGGGAGCCGGGATAGGTCCGAGGCCCGAGCGCGCAAAGACCGGATAATGGAAGATGATAAAGACTTTCCGAACTCCATTCGTCTTCGCCTCGTCCATCCACGTCTTAAGTTGCGTCATCTGCTCGGCATACTTCGGCCGATCAGCGTCCCATAGCGAGGGCGACCGATAGTCGTACTTGCCGCTCCACAGATAGATGAACCGGGTGCCCTTAAAGTCGAATTTGTAGATGAGGTTTTCCGGCGTGACACCGAGCTTCTTTAGATAGGGCACCGCCGAAAGAACGCCCTCGATTTTCGGATCGGCCCATACCTCATGATTGCCCACGCTCATGAAAAATCGCCCATCCAACCCGGCCGCACGCATCTCATCATCTGGTGGGGGCAGCTTCTTCAACATCGTATCGTTCACACGCTTCCAATATGGGCTGTCACTGACGGTTAAGCCCTGATTGCCCCACCATACGGCGTCACCGCTATTGACCACGAATTTGGCTCGACCGGATTGAACGTCCTTCACGATTTCACGGGTAACCCATTCACCGCCCTGAAGCCGGAACATGGTCCGGTGCACGCCAGGCAGCAGCTTCAAGTCTTCAACGGACGCCTCAGTTACCCAACCGTTATCCACCGTCAGGGTCATGACCTCCGTTTTGGACGCGAACGGCATGACCACCTTGATCAATTCCTTTGTGACGGGATCGAAGATCATTTTCACATCCCTCGCCACCACGGCCTCTGCAACCTTTTCCGGCATGACCAGCCCAAACATCTCAACAAAGAACTTGTTGAGGTCCGGCTGCCCTTCTTTCAACGGGAGGTACATCATCGGTCGGGTATCACCGACGGCAGCGAACGAAAACCCCGCCCCTTCGGCAGACTGTGCTTGCGCGGTCGTTGCTTGCGCCAGCACATCTTGAGCGAGCGGCACAGAGAGTACCGGCAGGGTTGCGAGAGCGCCGAGCACAAGGCGACGATTTGGATCGTTAGGCAGGAGGGATGGCATGGCGATAACCCAATGATCGAGGGAAGGAGTGCACCACTGCACTATTCGCGGCCTCGTAAGAGGTATCGGCGAACTACCGAGCTCTCTTGATGCATATCAAGCCCTCTTGGGCCAGCCATTTGGCCTTGTATAATACCTAAACGGACAATAAGGTTCTTTACAGCCTTGATCTGGAGGGCCTCGGCCATGCACGGCACACCGCTTATCACCTACATCCGCGTATCCACGTCAGCTCAGGGCCGCTCGGGTCTCGGCATTGAGGCCCAACGCCACGCCCTCGCCCACTTTGCGGCTGCCGAGGGGTACGAAGTTGTCCGCGAGTTTGTGGAGGTGGAGACCGGCAAGGGCTCCGATGCGCTAGATCGCAGGCCGCAGCTCAAGGCCGCGCTCGCGGCAGCACGGAAACTCCGGTGTCACGTCGGGGTCGCGAAGCTCGACCGCCTCAGCCGCGATGTTCACTTCATCTCCGGCCTGATGGCTCACAAGGTGCCCTTCCTGGTTGCCGAACTTGGGCCTGACGTAGACCCATTCGTGCTGCACCTCTTCGCCGCGTTAGCCGAGAAGGAACGCGCCCTCATCTCTACGCGCACCCGGCAAGCACTCTCAGCCGCTAAGGCCCGTGGTGCCACTCTGGGCAACCCGAAGCTCCACGTGGCCCGCAGGAGCGCGTTGGAAGCCGTGAAGTCCGAGGCTGACCGATACGCTGCGAATGTCCTCCCTATTATCCGTGAGGCACAAAAGGCTGGCGCAAGCACGCTGCGGCAGATTGCTGACGCGTTGAACGCCCGAGGGATACCAACGGCTCGCGGCGGGCATTGGTATGCACAGTCAGTAGCTAACATCCTCGAACGAGCCTGAGAGACCCGAGGGCCCCCGGCACCCCGCCGAATTCCTACGGGTCCCCTATCGCTCACCGGGCCCCTATTTGGACGACCCCCACCCCTCGACTTCAAATGCTCGACTTAAAGGCTGCTGCCGCCTCCGCCGAGCTTACGGCTGCAGTATTCTCACGGGCCACACAAAATGATGCCGCCGAGCACACGCCCCGATTTCAAATGCTCGACTTAAAGGGTTGCGCCGCCGCCGAGGTTCACAGGGCCGCGTGTTCGCCACAGGGAACGAGGCGATGCACTGGGTTCATTCGGGCAACCCTGCTTTCCGAAGGCCCTCGGTCATCAACTTCGCATTTGATCGCCCGCCGCGAGCGATCCACGAAGATATTGTAAAGGCGGGATTGACCTCAAGCAGACGCGCCGCCGCTTCACGCGTCTCGTCGTCACGTCCGAGATGGGCGAAGGCGGATGCGAGAACGCAGCAAGCTCCCGGATGAGAGCGGTTCAGACGCAGGGCTTTTTTCCCCGCGGCGATGGCCTCGTCAAAGCGGCGAAGCTCAATAGAGGCGTACCCTATCCCAGCAAACGAATACTGTAGCCACGGGTCTACCGGGCTTACGCGCACGGCGCGCTCAAAGCTTGGGACCGCTTCCTCCAGCAGCCCCGCGACCCTATAGACATGGCCTCTGCAGTTCCATGCGTGAAATGAATTGGGGTTGAGTGCGACCGCCCGGTCGGCCATCTCGATCTCACTCTCACTATCTCCGACCGTGAACGCCGAGACTATGGCAGCCCATGCCAAGATGTCTGGGTCACTGTCGTCGACGCTCAATGCCAGGCGAAAAAGCCGAACTGCTTCCTTGCGCTCGAATTGAAGATCGACGGCATAGCCGAGTTGGATGTTGAGATGGTGACAACCCGCTGCCAGCGCCGCGACCAACCCGAACCGAGGGTCCAGCTCCAAGGCGCGATGAGCCAGCCTTAGCGCCTCGGCCAATGGTTCGGGGGTAGCTAAGGAGAACTGCTGCATAGCCCGGAGATAATAGTCATAGGAAGTCAGGTTCTCCGGTCGCCGCCGCGCCGCCATTGCCATTTCCGTTTGAAGCAATTTTGGCTGAATGGCCGAGACAACGGCGAGCGTGACTTCGTCCTGCAGAGCGAAAACATCCGTCAGGTCACGCTCGAACCTGTCCACCCAAATGTGCGCGCCTGTTACCGCATCAATCAGCTGCCCGGTGATCCGGACTTTACCGGCCGCCTTGCGCACAGAACCCTCAAGGACGTAGCGCACGCCAAGCCTGCGCCCGACTTCCTTGATATCGACGGCTCTGCCCTTGAAGGTGAAGCTCGAGTTACGCGCGATTACGAACAGCCAATGAAACCGGCTGAGCGCCGTAATGATTTCCTCAACCATCCCGTCCGCAAAGTACTCCTGCTCGGGATCACCGGACATGTTTTCAAACGGCAGCACGGCAATGGAAGGCTTGTCGGGTAGCGGAAGTGGTCTATCCTCGGCAACTGCAGCACTGCGAATGGCTTCGGCAAGCTCGCGAGCGGCGTAGGCCCTGATCGGGTCTTCGATATTCTTGACCTGCTGCAGGCCCATGTCAGTGAAGGCAACCGGCAAAACCTTCCTGACCTGCTCATAGGTCGTCCCACAAACGCAAACGCCACCCGGCTGCGCCAAGGCCTGCAAGCGCGCCGCGATGTTCACTCCGTCTCCGAACAGATCACCCGCGCGCACCATCACGTCACCGACGTGGATACCAATGCGGAAGCTGATGCGCTTGTCTGCCGGGAGACTGGAGTTCGCCTCCCCGAGAGCAGCCTGCGCCTCCACCGCGCAATGCACTGCTTCCACAGCACTCCCGAACTCCGCAAGGACACTATCGCCCGCCGTGTTCGCTATACGACCCCCATGTTCCCCAATGAGCCTGTCGAGGATCGCGCGACGTTCGGTCAGGCCCTTGAGCGTGCCGATCTCATCGATGCCCATGAGACGGCTGTAGCCCTCGACATCCGCTGCGAAGACTGCGACGAGGCGTCGGCTGACCGCGATAGGGTCTGACATGCGTGCCTAATCCCTAAGCCCTCACCCTTCCGGCACCCCCGCTAGCCGCAGGCCCTCATAGACGCGCTCGCGTCCCGCGAGATATACGGGGTGGTTGCTTGGGCTGTTGGTGCGATAGCGGCGGATACTGAAACTCGGATTGAGCGCAAGGCCCGCCTGCGCGGTAGCCCGAGCCTCATCCAGCTCACCGACAAGCGCCAAGGCGGCCGCGAGATAGAAATGCGCCATAGGATAATTGCGGTTGGCCTCAAGGCTGCGGCGCAGCCAAACACGCGCTTCGTCGTCGGCGCCCTGCCAAAATTTGGCGAGGCCGATAAACAAACTCCAGATATAGACGCCTGTATCTCGCGGAGAGAGACGGAGCGCTTGCTCCATATGGGCTTCGGTTTCCCCGCCCCGACCGAGAAAAAACTTCGCAGTCCCGATGTTCGCGTGCGCTCGGGCCAAATTCCGATCCAGCGCCAACGCCCGCTCGCATTCTGCGATGCCTTGAGCCGCGCGGTTCGTATAAATTTGCACGGCGCCCAGGACGAAATGAGCTATGGGATGGTTCGGTGCCAAGGACAGCGCCTTTGTGACGGTCGCCTCGGCTGCGGCAACACGTTCTATCCGATCGTCGGGGAACAAGTTGGTGCCAATTGCAAAATTAACCCACGCTGTGCCGACCAGCGCCTCAACATTTCCCGGTTCGAGTGCCAAAGCCCGTTCATAGAAGCCGCGCGCTTGCGCCATGATTTCGATTGCTCGGCCCATGTTGAGCCAAGCGGCGCCTTGGAAACACAAGTCAGTCGCGTCGGGATGCGGTGAATGCTCCGCTCGCCGCGCTTCGACCGCAATCAATTGCGAGTTCAGCGTATTGGCGAGCCGCGATACAATTTCGTCCTGCATATCGAAGAGGTCGGCGACGGGCTTGTCGAAGCGCTCGGCCCAAAGGTGATTTCCAGTCTCGGCAGCGATCAGCTGCACATTCACCCGAAGCCGGTTACCACCACGTTGCATCGAACCTTCAAGAACGTACCGGACGTTCAACTCGCGCCCGATTTGCTTCACGTCAACGGCCTTGCCCTTGAAGGTGAGCGCCGTGCTGTGAGCAATGACGAACGAGCCGCTGATACGCGACAAGTCCGTGGTCAGGCTCTCGGTCACACCGTCAACGAAATAGTCTTGCTCGGGATCGCCGCCGATATTTGCGAAAGGCAGCACCACTATGGACAAGCGCGGGGCGGAAGATAGCGGCGGTACAATTCGGTCAAAATGCGCGCCCACACCAACCGCATAGGCGTGTATCGGAAGGGCGATGTTCTTGAGCTTCTGCTCACCAAGCTCGGCGAACTCGACTGCGACCTTGCCGCGCACCTGATCGTAGGCTGAAGATGAGAGGCAGATGCTCCCCGGCTCAGCGATACCCTCAAGCCTCGCAGCGATGTTGACGCCGTCCCCGAGAATGTCTTCGCCCTCGATCAGGATGTCTCCGAGGTTAATCCCGATCCGAAACAGCATCCGCCGATCATGCGGGATACCTTGGTTGCGCTCGGCCATCACGGCCTGCACCGCCACGGCGCATTCGACCGCATCGACCACCGAGGGGAACTCTAGCAGCACCCCATCCCCCGTGGTCTTCACGAGACGACCCCCGTGTTTTGCCACGAGAGCGTCGGTAACCTTGCGGTGTTCACGAAGCGTCCGAGCGGTGCCGACCTCGTCGAGGCCCATGAGCCGCGAGTAGCCCGCCACGTCGGCTGCGACTATGGCTGCTAACCTGCGTCCGACCCGAGGAGGTGGTTGTGCTGGCTTCATGGTCAAGCCTGCTCCTAACGCGGCATCTTGTACGAAGGTGGAGCCGGGGGGCAAGGGTTCTCGCGGTCCACAGATGCCCATGACTGCTGCGGTGCTTGAGGCGGTGGCATTCTGGGCATCGGACACGGCCCCCACGCGGGGAAGCCTTGGGGCCGTCAAAGATGAGCCTCTCCGCGCCCACTGGACCCCTGCGAGCGCGACCACGCCCCTCGGCTTCAAATGGTCGACCTAAAGGAGGCGGCCGCAGCCGAGGTTACGGCAGCATGGTGTTACTACACACCGGAGCGTTGATCGACGCCCGCAGTCGCGACCAACTCCCCTTCGCAACGAAGTGTCGCGATGGCCCAGAAGCTGACCTCATTCGATCACCTCGGTAGCCCGGACGAGCAACGAGGGCGGCACGGTGAGACCGAGCGCTTTGGCAGTCTTCATGTTGATCACTAGGTCGAACTTGCCGCTGGCGCTCCCTAGGGGAATCGAACCCCTGTTTCAGCCTTGAGAGGGCCAAAAAATAAGGCCCGCTCGTCCGCCTATGTTCAATAATTTCAATAGGTTGAATGTCTATATTTCTGTATTGTTCGCCGACGTACATGGTCGGATATTCGACGGATATTCGACGTGTAACAGACAAACGCTTTGTCGAAGGCACTCACCGAATGTCGAAGGCACTCACTGAGGCTCAGATCACGACGGCTAAAGCGCGCTCCAGGCTCGAGCTTGGCGTGCATTGGCGTCGCCTCGATGCGGAAGCGCATCTGGGCTATCGCAAAGGAAAACAGAGCGGCGTTTGGTTTGTCCGCTGGCGTAATCACCACGAAGGCGGAAACTACAAGCAGGAGCCCGTCGGCGTCGCCAACGACATCAATGACAAGCCCGCCGACGGGATTCTGACCTTCGAACAGGCCGTGAGAACGGCACGAGAGGCCGTAGCTCGCGCCAGAACAGAAGCCGCGTCGCAGGCGGCGGGCCCGGCTCCGACCGTGCGATCGGCCGTCGAATTGTACGTCAAGGAACGCGACGCTCGAGAAAGACGCCGAACAGGTCGCGACATCCGATCCGACGCCGGTACCAAGCTGCGACGCTACGTTCTTGGTCAAGAAAAGCGCGGCAATCAGGAAGCTGCCGAAGCCGCTCCTCTCGCATCGGTGCATCTGCATTCCTTGAAAGAAGATGACTTGATAACGTGGCGTGAGGGCTTGCCGGAGGACTTAAAGGTCACGACCAAGCAGCGGTTCGTGAATGACCTCAAGGCCGCACTAAATGCCGCATGGCCGCGGCTTTCCGCAGATCGGAAGAAACTAAATCCGACTTTCCTCGCCATTGTGAAGGCTGGCTTCAAAGCGGAGCGGATCGATGACGATGATGGTGTTTCGGTTGCTCGGGACAACCAGATTCTCACGGACGGGGAGGTTGGCGCCGTCCTTCAAGCTGCGTGTGAAGTAGATCGGGAGCAAGGATTTGATGGCGATCTATATCGGATCGTCGTATGTCTGGCCGCGACCGGCGCACGGTATGCCCAGGTCAGGCGAATGCGCGTCGGCGACGTACAGGTTTCGGCACGGCGTCTGATGATACCGGGCTCCTACAAGGGACGCGGCGGCAATGGCGGGTCAGACCCGGTCCCAGTGGGCGACGATGTGATTGAGGTGCTTTTGCCCGCATGCGCCGGGCGACCAAGCGATGCACCTCTTTTCGAGCGATGGATCCATGAACAGGAGCCGAATGGTATCGCGTGGAAGAAATCTGAACGCGGTCCGTGGAAAAGAGCCGAACTTGCACGTCCCTGGAAGGCCATTCGCGAGCGCGCCGGCATGCCGGAGGTGATTCCCTATGCTTTGCGACACTCGAGCATCGTGCGCGGTCTCCGAAAGGGCTTGCCCATCCAACAGGTCGCCAAACTGCACAACACCTCAGTCAAAATGATCGAACGGCACTACGCGAAATACATTGCGACCGCCTTGGAAGACCTCGCAAGGGCGGCAGTCGTGTCCTTGGTACCGCGGAGCGATGGAAACGTGGTGCCAATCGGAAAACGCGCCTAAAGGATCATCCTGCGGTCTTGATCGAATTCATTGGTCTGATGGCGCGGGTAGCCCCCTTGCGCTAGCAGTGCGCTCGCCCTGCGAACTGTCGGGAGTTCGAGTCAGTAGAGCGCTACCGCTTTTCTCCACACCAACCAAATCTGCGCGATTTCCTCCGGTGGTCCGCTTAAGCCCCAGGACCATGCCGAATGGTAGGTTCAAATCGGGGAGGCGCAACCACCCATACCGACATTCGGTCCAAGTCGCCATCTGACCGCCCGCGCCCTGCACCCGTTGCGATATCGTTGCGCGCCCCGCTGCGAGAACAGCTTTCCTTTCGGCATCAATGGAATCGACGAAGAGTGCCTCGCTTCCTCGCGTCGTCTTTGAGAGAGGCCCGAGAGCTTCACCTGCCGAAATCTCGCTCATCACGCCTTTGGCCCGGAGCCCCAGCCGTGGCCCACTTCAGAGATATCCAAAGTTGACCGAGCACTTGGCGAAGTTCCCGACACCTGAAGAGGCGCTCCAGCTTCGCTAGGAGGCATTTGCCCGTACTCGTTGCCGGCGACGCGCCGTCGCTCGCGGGGTTCGCGATCGCGCCGCTCGACCGGAAATTGCAGGGGCACCCCTGACGAATGGGACCGGCCCAGCGTGATCTCTGTGCTTACCTCGTCTGTAGCGGCAGGGCGTGCTTCCGTGAGCGCCAATACAGCGCGCCCTTTTTCGGTGATCCGCCACCCACCGTTCAGGCGCTCAACTAGACCTTGAGAAAAGATATCCAGCTCCGGCACACGAGAAGCTAGGCGTTTGGTACGCTCGGTCCAGTCGCTGCCGCTGGTGGCCAAAATCGCCATGTCGCGCTTGAGATCGATCATCACGGCGAAACCGTCGGGATAGCTCACCAAAATCTTCAATACGGTGACCTGAATATTCACCGCGGCCTCACGCGACTACCGCCACATGGTCGGAGCCTCGGATAGAGCTGCTCGGCCAGCGTGCTTAAGACCGTCTGGCGACGTCTCGCCTCTCGTAGCGGCTTCCAAAATTTTGGAGGCAACATAGGCGCGCGCGCCAGTCTCATGACGGGCGACGTTCTCGCAGACCTCGTCGAGGACCGCACGCAATAGCCTGGTGGTAGCGGTATCGAGCATGGGTACCCCAGAAGGAGAAGTTTATCTTAAGGCAATCGGTTCGGCGTCGGATTCAGAGAGTGTTAAAGATCGTTGAATAATACTGGCAAGTTTACATTCCCAGCGGCGCTTTGCAACGGCTGGGCGCATGCGTGGCGGGAGACTATGTGGCCGCCATTAGTAGAGGCGCACTAAGGCGGCGCGTCGGAGTGGCTTCAATCACGGAGACCTGTCCATTGCTGATGAAGTGTGTGCTTCCAAACTGTCTGGCTCACGCTTACGGTTGAAGACCTCGTCGGGAGCGGCGACAATGTCTGGGCCCGAAGCACAGCTACCGGAACACACCGGCGCTCAGGCAAACCAATTAGCATGACCGTCATTGACATATGCCGATTCGAGAACGGAAAGCTGGTTGAGCATTGGGGAGTGCCGGATCGCCTTGCGATGCTTCATCAGGTCGGAGCTTTGCCGTCGAACCGCAAACATGGCGACCCTCAATGCGGCTTACCAAGCACGAAGGCGATGGGGACCGCGAAGAGCTCATCGCCAAGATCATCATTGACGTGCAGGACCCAGCCGCGCCAGTCTTCGAGGCTGCGCGCCGTGGTAAGGGATCGCACGACACGCGCCTCAGCGAGGTCATCTACTACGAGGCCGCGGCGATCGATCAAAGCCGCCTTCGGGTTGGAGCAAGCTTATCGCGACCACCTGCGACTCGTATCGACCCGAGCGTCACTATATGCGCGGACTCGGTCCTAGCGCTGACTAAGGGTGAATACGCGATGCTGGTCGCATTCCTCGAAGCCCCGCAGCGTCCGCTTAGCCGAGAGCACCTTCTGCAAGCGACCCGCGCCCACGAGGACATCTTCGATCGTAGCATCGACGTGCAGATCCTTCGCCTCCGGCGCAAACTCGAGCGCGATCCTCGCGCCCCGCGCGTGATACAGACCGAGCGCGGCGTCGGGTATGTCTTCGCCGTTGCCGTGGAGCGCCTCTAATCTCGATCTTCTGAAGTCCCTCTCCAGTGAAATTACAGCAGGGCGTCACATATGATATGATGGCAACAGCTGATGATTTGTGCCATAGGGCCGTCGCAACCAGCGCCTGAAGTTCGCTATCGCAGCTTGCCGAGCCACAGCGCGGCGAGTGCTGAGCGATTCCGAACGCCGAACTTGGCGTAGATCGACTTGACGTGGAAATGCAGAGAACCGGGGCGCCTGTGCATCGCGAAACACGAACAGGTGAATCCACGTCGTCGTTGAGCGCGCACGCACTGACATGCTGTCGGCGTGGCCGACTTCGAGGTAATGGCGCCAATAGTGCTCACCTTCAAACCATTCGGGCGGCAGTGCCTCGAAGAGCAGGCGGGTGCGGAACGGCTCGTCCCCTGACACGGCCAGGATCTGCGACAGGTCGACGTCGGAGGACCAGAGGGTGTCGAACTGCTCCTGCACGGAAGCCGCCACCGACGGTATCGGGTGCAGGAGCCGAACCAAGCGTGGACGCCAGCCGAACAAGGCATCCCTTGGCGCGGGCGAAGGCAATCGCACAACAACGGCCCAAAGCGCATTCCCCCCAGCGTGCCAGCATTATAGCGTAGGTCTGCCATGGAGACCGCGAGCAAATCTCCCCCCTAACTCTGCCTTGGCCCCGCTTTCCCCTGAGCGCCGACGCATCGGCGGTCGCTTCGCTCTTCTGCTGGGGGCTAAAACATGATCTTCCATGCCGGCAACCACACGCACCCTTATTACACCAGCTCGTCGATCAGGGCCTTGGCCTGCTTCAAGTCCAATGTGTCAAATCCCTCGGTAAACCAACCATAGACTGGAGCGAGAAGTTCTCGGGCCTCATCCCGCTTCCCTTGCTCGCGATGTATTGGGTGAAGGTCAAGAACCGCACCCACCCGGCGATGCACCGGGGATGGACGCGCTTCTCGCAGGGCTTGACCGTCCCAAGTTTCCAGCCCTAGCGTGCCACCGCATCCGACGCAGCTTCGGGAAAACTGCCGTTAATTCCGCCTCGCTGCATTTTCCGACTCAGCTAAAACAATTCCGGCAGTGCGGGCCTTTGTCGGATGCATCATGCAATTCAGCCGCAAAATGAGTCCCGTGAAGGATCTGGTAGTGTGGAGCGCGAGCAGCCGCGGCTTTTCGTTCGTGATCAGCTTCGATAGCCGCACTGGTCCCGGTCTTCACGGACGACCCGGCTTTGTAGCCTCGTGGCGTCCCATCCATCCGAACAGACCTGCAATCAAATTGATAGGCTCGCCCTTCAAGACTCTCACTGAAGCGGAGGAGGCCTGCCAAGCCTTCCTGAAGTACCTGACCGGATGTTACATTGGGACGACCAATGAGCCCGTAAATCAAATCGAGGCTATCCGCCGGCTGATCCAGATCGGGCTGGAAGGCAAAGTCGAAATAATCCAGCGTCCTCCATGAAGGCCGAGCGAAAGGGAAAAGTGGAGTACGAAAATCATGAAGGTAGCGGTCGGACTTCTCGCCCTTTTGTTTGCAACGAGTGCGCTTGCTCAGGGTCCTCCACCGAAAGCGGCTAAAAGACCAGTGCAGGCCAAGCCGCAGCCGCCGATGGGTTGCAAACTAGTCGGCACGGTAAAGGGCACCAAGATTTGGGCCGGCGATTGTGCGGCTCCGTCAGAACTCAGAGGCACCACACCGGCCGCCGAGCCCCCAGCGCCAGAAGCACCTTCCGAAGCACCAAAACAATAGGGGCTCATCCAAGACTGAAGTCGAAGAGATCCTAGAATGCTCGACCAGGTGATGCAGCTTCAGCTTCCTCATCGGCTGATCATCGCCGGTATCGTTCTGGTGATAGTCGGAGTTCTTGGTATGCTCTTTCGAAGGCGAAAAGACCCGTCTTCGGAGCAATCTGCTGAAGACCAGTAGCTAAGCCCCAAAAGGTTCGATCCCCTCATGGGGCGCGTAGGTGATGGATAAAGCGCTCGCCTATTTGATCTCTGTCGCAATTGCCGGATTCGGCGCTTGGATACTCGTCTCCGGCCTCGGCTCCAGTGCACCCGCTTTATCGACTTGCGCGGCCCTGATCCCCATCGCGGTTGGGCTCCTGAGCTTTTTGGGCACTGCCGGGTTTTGGTACGCCGGAAGGTCGCTGCGCATCCCGCAGTTGGGGTCTTATTGGGACAAGCGCCGGATGACGATCCGTTTTTTGTCGCGACAAAGCGTGCCGCGTGGCTCAACTGCATTGCAGCGTTTTTAGCGGGCACTTCCGCTCTGCTACGCGCAGTCGAGGCGCTATTCTTCTGATTCACTTTTTGTTGCAGCCGAGCGATGACCTTCGTCGAGATGCGGGCTCGCCTTCCAACAGACGAAAGCAAAAGGACTCCCGAACTTCGTCACGCGGAGAGAGCCAGCATCATAGCGGAACTGGAAAACACACAGCCAGGACCACAGCGTGATCTTCTGGAAAGCAAACTGCGCCAGCTCGAGTCCGCTTCTGCTATAGACGGGCGGCTGACGTCGCGGGGCCTGCAACCCCCTGAAGAATGAAGCCGCCCCAGTTGGTAGCTTTTGTACAAGGGGTCAGCAGATGCAAGAGTATCGCGCATACATCATGGGCCTCGACGGGTATATCGAGCTTAGCACCCAACTGAATTGCGAGGACGAAACCGAAACCAAGAAGCGCGCCAGGGCCTTGACTGACGGGTACGACGTAGAGCTATGGATTCGGATCGAAAGATCGCGGAGTTTAAGAGTGAGTAAGGCCGCCTCAGTTGGCCGCCTGCTTCGTTCTCGCCATCCTGCAATGTCATCTGCTGGCCCAACAGCGAAGTGGCTGCGCGCCTCGTCGACGGATAGCGGGGTATAGCGGACGAGATTTGCTCATACGGAGTTCTTCGCATTTTCACCCGGTGCGGACGATGGACTCCGCGTAGCAGCTGCAATGATATAGACTGTGATCACAGAAGATTTTCGCCGATGCGTGATCGAATGAGATGGTTTGCCACTCCGCTCGCCGTTCTCATGGTGCTGCTCATGTTAGCGGCGCCGGCAGGCGCCCAAGCCGCAGCGGCGGTGCCGCGATTAGGGGCGGGGTCAAGCCCCGCCGCCGTCTTCCGCATGGGCTCGCTCGATCTGCTCGCGGTCGAGGCCGCGCCGAGC
Source organism: Bradyrhizobium sp. UFLA05-125 (assembly GCF_059803515.1). Classification (NCBI taxonomy): domain Bacteria; kingdom Pseudomonadati; phylum Pseudomonadota; class Alphaproteobacteria; order Hyphomicrobiales; family Nitrobacteraceae; genus Bradyrhizobium; species Bradyrhizobium sp. UFLA05-125. The sequence goes on from NZ_JBANBJ010000083.1 coordinate 22,358, forward strand.
GACTACGCGGCTGCCTTTGCGGCGATGCGGGCTCAAGGTCTGCAGGCATTGATAATCCACAGAGGGTGGCGGAAGCGCCGATTGACGTATGACGACTTTATGACGCGCGGGATACTGTAGAGGCTGGCTGATCCTCGTACTCGACATGGTAGGAACAGAGGATCGATGCTAACGCCACTCGCATGGAGAAGAGCACCTTTTGCGGCGTCAGGTTCCGTGCGCGGCAACTGTATTGATGGTGCAATTTGCAACTACTCTCTTCACTTACTGACCGTGCCATTAAGCCGCGACCGTTCCTAACAAGAGGACTCAACATTGAGCCAACGCACCGTTGGAATGCCCGAATTCAATGATTTGATAGATATGGCGCGCTTGCTGGTAAATTTGTGGGAGGCCGCGCAACGGCTGCCTGATGGATCAGAGCGGCGGGATGCGTTCAAAGAGATCAGTGGCTTCCAGACGCGGGTAGCGGCACTAGTCACACGCGCCCTCTAGGTGCTGATGCAGTCCGGGGCCGTGCCATGGCTCCCCATCCAGCTCGCGCCAGAAGACTGCGATTTGGAAGTCGGCGAACTCCATAAAACCGGCGTTGCTCCACTGCGTTTTCCATGCCGGCGAAAATGGGGGGGGTTGGTACAATGTTTGGGCTGGTGAACCGATCTTGATTTGGCCGACGCATTGGAGGGTCTGGCGCGAGCCAACAGGTCGATGAGCGCGGTCTCATAGTGGTCCTCGAACTTCCGGTTCGAACTTGCCGGACTTTTGGTTCACGATATGCTTGGCGAGATCCAGCATGTCCCTAGTGACTTTGGCGTCCTGGATCTCATAAAAATACTCGGCCTCTCCGGCTCCGCGGTTGTGATCGGGCAGTGGATGTGGTCGAGGAGGTCCAGAGACGGCTCGATTCCGATCCCGACGCCATGCGGACGCGGCGCGAGACGGTGGAGCATCCCTTCGGCACGATCAAAGCCCGTATGGGTGCGACCCACTTCCTGATGAAGCGCCCACGGAATGTCGCCGCTGAGATGGCGCTGCATGTTCTCGCCTATAACCTCACACGGGTGATGAACATCGCCGGCAAACCGAGCCTTATTGCAGCCATCCGCGCCGCCTAAAGGCCGGAAGGTGCGTCCAAAAGCGCAATACCGCGTCGCGATACCCACTTTGGCCGGTCACTGGACGATCCGACGCGAGAACATCAGCCGCCTGCAATCGTTAGCGATCATGGCTACGTGCCAATCTAACCGTTTGCACACAACCAAGACCGTAAGGCGACATAGCGGCCAACTCGGCGCTATCGCAAAATACCTTTAGGCAAACGCTCAAGATCGATCGGGTGCTGCGAGACGCTCCATCTTTCAAGTCTGAGCGTGTTCCTAAGAACCCAGTGCGTCTCCAGGGATCAATGCTAGACGGTCGCCGCAATTTCGCAAATCATCCGATGATCCATCGCCCTGTGTGGATATCGAATTTCACCAAGCCTTCGCCTCGCATTTTCAATAGGAGGTCTTGGCAAGCTTCTTCATTCACGACATTGGCGCGTTTCATGACCTCGCGCACTTTGAGCGGCTTCTCGCGGAGCGCACTCAGGATATTTTCTCGATCATTCAGCACGACTAGACTCCTACCGTCATCAAGCGCGCTAAATCACTGAGAATACGAAAGCTGATCTTCCGTAACGACTCGCTCGATATTCTCCGACTTGCTCCTGATGCGGTATCTAAGACGTCCATCTGCCTCGATGGGCATAAGTTGAACGATGGTGTAAATCATTGGTGAATAAGTTGCGGCACGTCCTTGTGGACGTTGAGGCTGGTGGCGAACGTCTTGGTTGAGCCTATAGGCATATGACATGTGTCTACCTCTAAAAGTTACGGCCGCTCTAGCGTGGACCATGCCGTGATGCAACGCATCCACGGTTGAGGATGCGCTGGATGGTCTCTGCTTGTGGCGAAAAGTCCAGCAAAATGCTGCCGCGGCTAATCAGTTTGGTGGCGGCTGTGGTCTCCAAGACACATATGCCGAGACACACTTTTTCGGCAACAGCATCAGCAAGCTCGTGTTCACGATCTTGTCTGCGGTCGAACCACTCGACTCGTCCCTTCGTCGTCTGGTTCGCAGAGGCAACGTGTTCTTCGATTAGATTCGGATTTGAGTGTCATGAGGAGACTCGCCGTCGAACTCAAAGCCGCGAAGGCGCTTCGCAACAGCGTGCAGCTGACGCCGCTCGGCCGCGCCGACGAGGTGATCAAATAGGTCTCCCGTTGCTGCGATGCATGAGTCCGAAAGTGGCCCGTTGCTGACCATGCCGAGAGGATCATCCGCCCTGCTCTCAGACCTCTAACGGACAAGCTGCCTCGGCAACACCATCACGATGTTAATCTCGCGCTCCAGTATCTTGGATGCGATGATCGAAATATGCAGAACGAATTCGTCCTCGATTTTCGCCGCGGTATCCTCGTCCTTGGCGTAGAACCAAAATGGCATCCACAATGCCCGACACGGGTGTGCCAATGGCGATATTGCCCGAGCTGGCTTCGATGAGGCCACTGCCCGCGACATAACTTTCATAGGGGCGTGCGCGGACGGCAGCGGCGCGGGAGCAACCGGAGGAGCCTCCTTGCCGAATATTTCGGCCGCAGCCGTTGCGAGAAAGCCAATTGCAGCCACAAGGAGCAGGAGGTACTTGCGCATCATGGCACTCGCTCTCGATCCTTCGCCTCGACTCAATGATCTTGCCATCGTCCATTCGTGCAACCCGGTCAACAAATCCGAAGATGCGTGAGTCGTGGGTGACAACAATAATGGTCCGGTCTGGCCGACTTCCGGCGCCGCGAAGAACTTGCATCACGGCCTGCCCCGTTTCGTGATCAAGATTGCTCGTCGGCTCATCACAGACGATCAGGGCCGGGTCATGCACCAAGGCCCTGGCGATAGCCACTCTTTGCTGTTGGCCGCCATTAAGCTCGGCGGCCAAGGCGGAGGAACAATCGCCAAGTCCGACCGTCTCAAGCAACTCTATGGCGCGCGCTGTCGCGCTCTGCCACGGATACCCTCGATCAACAAGGGAATTGGGACATTTTCGGCCGCAGTGAGCGCAAGAAGCAAATTAAATAGTTGAAATACGAAGCCGACGGATTTGCTTCGAAAATAAGCCGTTCCCTTTCATCCATGCCCTGCAAGTCACGGCCGAGAACGCGGCATTCTCCAGAATCATGAGCGAGGATTGTCGTGATGATTGAAATCAGCGTAGTCTTGCCGCAACCCGACGGGCCGATGACCATGAGCAGCTCGCCGCTCCTGACGTCAAGATCAGCGCCACGGAGCGCGGCGCCTCTGGCCTCTCCTCTTCCGTAGTCCTTTGTCATGCCGCGGCAGGAAACGGCTATCTCGTTCGACGACGCCGAAGCAATTGCGGAGCCCACCTCTCACCAACATCAGGTCATGGATTGGGCTTTCAACCCCGGTTCTGGATGCGGCGCAGCAAGATATATGTGGCCCAACTCGCGGATCGGCGTCCTGACTCCGTACGAGGAGATTCAGCACTTCTTGTATCGGGCCACCCGGGTAAAGCGGAGGCCCTATTGCACGTTTAGGGCGCCTCTGGCTTTTTCGTTGAAGTCATCGTAGAACTCATAGCGCCCCGCCTTGAGAGCGCGGACATTGATCACACCCTGGCTCTTGGCGGCCACGACCTTTTCCACCCTGAGCGAGGTGCTCTCGAACTCCATCGCCTTTCCGTCGAGATTCCTGATCCGGAACACGATCGGCTTGTCGGCCGGCGCGCGCACCTCGCTCGGCTGGAACTGCCCGTTGGAGTAGCTGATTTGAATTTCCGTCGCCTGCTGGGCCGACGCGGCCGACAACGGCAGCATCGTCGCGAAGATCGTCGCGAACGCGAATTTCCGAGTTGTGGTCATTGCGTACATAATTGCACCTTCCGGACTTGAGACTGATCAAAACTCGACGGCGAATTTGAGTTTGGCGCGATTGCGCTGGAACTCGGCGAGATTGAGCGAGAACGGGGTTCCTACTTCGCGACCCCATACCTGCGTGTTCCAAGCCGCGGTCATGAACATCTTCGGCGTGAATCGGACATAGAGCGTCGGCCCGAGCATCACGGCATCGCCGGTAAAGGCCGAGAGCGCGAAGTCGTCGTAATGGCGCAGATACCAGACTTCGCCTCCGATCACGACATTCGGCGTGACGCGCAACGACAGCGCCGCGGAGCCGCCGAGCTTGGTTTCGCGGATGGTCTCGTCCAGCAACGTGTGGGTGTATTCGGGCTCGTATAGCAAGTTGAACCCAGCATACAGCCGGTTTCTCACGAGCTCGAGGTCGGCATTGAGCGTGGTCTCGAATTCATAGTTGTGGACCCGCTCGCCGCTTGTCTCATCGACGAGCCGCACCGTCGGCTCGAATGCCAGCGTCACGGACAGCGGATTGTTCGACGTCCGCTCGAGGGCGAGGTAGCGGAATTCGCCAAACCCGCCGCTGAATGCCACCTGGCGACGATCGTCGAGATCGGTCACGTTCCGGATATCGTGGGTCGATCCAAGCGCCCCAAACTCGATTTGCACGAATTGAGACGGGGTGAATTCGAACTCGTACTTGGTCTCGGTCGCGTTGTAGCGTCCGTCGCGCTTGCCGAATCGGCCGATCGTGTCGGTCGTGAATTCCTTTTCGCCTTCGATGCCAATGCCGGTACCGGTGGTGAACCCGAAAATGTATTTTGTCTCGATCTCGTGCCAGGAGGTTGCGTCCCAGCTGGTTGCGTCGTCGGCGCGCGCAAATCTGCCGAGGCAGAGCAGCGCAATGAACGCGCACATCAGCGTGCTAGAATGCCGCGCACATCGGATTGCGTCGCGCATGCTTGTGACCTCTTGCCCATTCGACGGCATTAGATAAAATGGCTTGCAGCCTCACAGCCAAAAAGAATCCTTCTAAGCTGGAATGATTCTAAGCCCGTTTCGCATCGCGGTGCGCAAGCAAGTCCGCTTCTGGGCGATCGCCCTCCACTGATCCTCTTGATCCTTCTCGGTCGCACCCGGCTCTATACCTTCACCCATTCGATATCTGCGTCCAAATCCGAGGGGACAGGTCAATTACGTTCTCGTAGTAGAATAGGATATTAGAGCGAGCAACACTTCGCACGCAAGCTGCTTGTTCGTCGGGCCTTTTATGGCAGCACCGAGTCGACCTGGGCGCACGCGCTCTATACGTTCCTAGTAACGTACCATCTCCTGAACAAGTTCACAGACGCGGGGCTCGCTCGTGACCTGGAGGCCTTTCAAAAGATACGAATGCGCCTTCAGGAACTGATCTCTATCTCCAGTGGAGTGTTGGGGATAACGGGTCCTGAGCTCGACTACTTGCGTACAGTAAAGCTGCCCTAAATTCAGGTTTGAGCTGAACGGTGGCCTCGTCAGTTAAGCTGTATCACCGGCTCTCACCCATTCGACGCTATCACGCTGGTGCCCTATCGTCACCGAGCCACTAGCGGCACGTGTATCATCCGCCGATACGTCTCTCCGTTCTACGATACAGCCCACAAGGCGCCGGCTCGCGACGATTTCGACCGCAGCCAACGTGACTGTGGGGTGAGAGGCCTCGACCATGCCCCGGTCGCCGAGTGGCCAACGTAAGCGAAAACGCTACAAGGAGCCCTCGCATCATTCGCCGTCAAATCAAGGCAGAGCCAACATAACGGCGAGCGCAGCCTCGCCGTTTCCCGGACCGGCCGACGCAAAATAGAGCGCAGCAGGCGCGAGGGTCGCTTTCGGGGAAAAGCAGACATCGAGCGGCAGGCGCGCTGCTGCTGGGGCATGACCAATTCTCCAAAGAGACTGCGCAAGCCCGGCTGTACGATTTCGTCTGGGCCACGAGGAATTCGCTTCGGCCCATTTCGACTAAGCTTGAAGCAAGGCCCCCACGCGGACTGTGTGCCCGAAAAGAACTGAAACTCGCGCTCTCGTCGTCGCTGCAGTCGCAACAGGCGCAGCCTTCGGCGGGGTCCCCTTGAAGACGAAGCGGCGCCGGGCTTCGTGATATGAGGGATTGGCTCCGAAGAAATTGACCTTCATGCGCTCCAACTCTTCTGCACGATAGTTCGCCAGCGGCTTGATACTTTCGTCTTCCATACGCCCCTCATGCTTTTTTCGGAGGAGAGCGCGAAATTCCGGGTTTGCGGCGAGGAGCCTGGCGCGGTCTCTTATCTCTGCTTCAAAGCTTCGCGCGTCTTCGCCGAATACCTCGTCGAGGAAACCGATATCGCGCGCTGCCCGCGCTCCGATTGGTTCACAAGCTTGCGTCAGCTTCAGAGCCCGCGCTTGCCCCACTCTCTTTGGCAGCAAGTATGTCCAATATTCCGATCCATAAAGCTCGCCCATACCTCTGTAATGCGGGTTGAGGACGACTCCCGAGGCCGAATAGATGCGATCCGCCGCTAGTGCCAGCATAGCGCCGCCAGCTCCAGCATTGCCGCGCAACCCGGCGATGACGAGATGGGACATGGTATTGAGGATCTCGAGGATTAGATCGTCGATCGCGTTTATGTTGCGCCAGGATTCCTTGGCCGGGTCGTTGCTCGCCTCAATGACGTTGAGATGGATGCCGTTAGACCAGAAATCGACGCCGCCGAGCAATACGATGACTTTCGTCGGCCGCGAACGCGCGAAGAGAAACGCGTCGCGTAATCTATAGCACTGGGCAGTGCTCATCGCGCCATTGTAGAAGTCAAAGGAGAGGTAGCCCACATTACACTCTTCTTCATACACGATCTCGCGGAATGTGTGGTGGTCGGTGGGCAGGTTGATCGCAAGTGGAGCTTCGGGTACCCCACGCAACAGCGAGCCCAACACCTGCGTCGCTGGCAACTTAATCCCAGATAAGGAGCAAAGAGGCGAATTACATGATCGACGCTCGAAATTCGAATGTACAGCAAGGTACTCTGCCTTCTGGGGCGCGTCTTCACCCTTCGCTTTGAGATGTGAAATCCATACGGCGCCGTCGATCGTGCCGATGCAGATTGCTCCGTCGCGTCGCGCGATAATCTTGCCCGTCGGACCTTTGAGACGATCTTCAACATGAGCGCCATAAAGAAAGCACGTTTTTCCAAGCAGCGTATCGAGCACCCCGGGGGTGCTGTCCGCGGCGCTTATTTTTGCGACAATCTCCATCGTCGAATTCCGGCTCCAGTCAATCGCGCGATCACTTTGGCACATCGTCGGCCGCCAGCGGCCGATTACATCTGCGCCACTGTAGTCAAGCGGTTCTGGCCTGAACTGTCGCAACTGGAATTTTTCAACAGCCTCCAGGACTGCCCGCACGGCCGCTTTGGTGACCTGCCGGCGGTACACGCTGCTTTTGGCAATCGAGGAGTCGGAGAGCGCAAAGTTGCGCGAAGCCCAAATCGCGCCCGCGTCCATTTCCGCCGTCGCCTGCAGGACCGTCACGCCCCAAATCATCTGTCCCGTCATGATTGCCCAATCCAGTGAGGACGCGCCGCGGTCGCCTTTCACGCCAGGATGCACGACCAAACAGACGTGTTTGGACCAAATGGCCTCGGGAATCTTTCGTTTCAGCATAGGCGCGATGATGAGGTCGGGCGCGTGTTGCCCGACGGCGTCAAGCATCGCCGATTCGCTGATGGCGAGTGCGACATCGACAATATGTCCGAGCTCAGTCAATTCAATAGATAGTCTCTGGCTGAGACTGTTATGCGCTGTGGTGAGAAAAAGTATTTTCATCGGTCCAGCTTAGGCGTCGAGCCGTCTCCTGTTCGCCAATTAGTGCCGAAAGCGACCCGGCCCTCTTGGCTACTTCATAACAAATGCTTCGAGCGCAATGTGAGGAAGTTCACAGTCCCGAATGTTCCAGCTCGATCAGCCTTGGGGAAAATCGCTGCGCAGCCTCGGACGCATCCCGGTCGGGCGCCTCCGAATGGCGGCCAATCAACGGCCCATAGCCACCGCCCAGTCCTGCCATGACGCCCGCGCTGCATGAACCTGTCACGGCCGCCAGACCAAGCGGATCGCCGCCAGGACGTCCGAGGCCACGAGCCCCTCCCGAGATTCGTGCGCTGCGCCGGTCTGACGACCACGTTCCTCAAGCCGCTGAGATCGAGCACTAGCCCGTCGCACAGAGCGCGACCGGCCCAATCGAGCTCACCGCCACGCACCGACAGCGAAAGATCGGCAGAACGAGCGGCTGCGATTGCCAATTGAATGTCCTGCAATGTACGGCAATGAACCACAGTGCGCGGCATGCAGCCGACCGGCTTCGCCGTTGCAACCGCGTACCGAGCATCGCCCGGCCCGGAACGCGGCCGCCAAGCTGTCCAGTGAGTCCTCGCAATGCGCTTTCGATCAGATCATTGGCAGCGGCACTCCGGGCCCGGCTTCATCGCCGGCAGGGTCAAAGAAGAAACTCAAGTTGAATCTTGTTTCCGCCAGCGTGATTCCTTTTCCCAACGGCGTGCACCGCGGTCTGCGAAGCCTTCCATTAGGGCCCTTGCCGTCGCGATCGCCGACCGTGAGCTATTCACGATATCTGCACGTTTAATTGATTGCTCTCAGGCCCATCTAAAGGAAAACTCATTCCCATCTAAAAGTCTTGGAGGCGTGCCGGTTGCATTATGCGAGCGGAGAAAAGGGGGACCTAACCTCTTCGAGTGATGGGTCACCATGAGCATGCTAAACAATACTACCGATCTATCCGCGACCCCGTTTATGGTTCGGAGGTCAATAAGACTTCTCACGCGCGGCATTTTTCGGATCGTGAATAACTTTATCGCTGCCATTATCGCGCAGCGCGAACGCCACGCAGCCCTGACCATTCTGCGGAGTCTTTCGGACCGAGAGCTGAGGGATATGGGGCTCTCTCGCTCTCAGATCGCCGGTGGTTTGGCCGATGCCGCAAAGGACCGAGCGCGGCTCCAAAAGCTAGCTAGACGGACATGACTCAGGACCGGCTTTGAGTCGGCATCTCACTCATTCGACGCTATCACGCTGGTGCCCTACCGTCACCGAGCCACTAGCGGCACGTAGTGTTCGAGCTCAGGATCCGGAAAATGCACGCTCCGACCGAGCTCCGCAGAGCGATAGAGGCCCATGAGCATTTCCATAACCCCGACTCCGTCATCGAACGTGACGCTGCTCGGCCGCGCCGACGCAAGCGAGCAGTCTAGTTCGTTACGAATTTCATGCGTTTTCCGTCGATTGCTCCGGACGCCGACCGGCCGCGCTGGTAGCGTTGCCCCGCGTGAGAAGCGAGCGTGCCGCCGCCGCCACATCGGCCTGACGCATAAGACTCTCGCCAACCAAGAAGGTCGACATGCCCAGGCGTTTTAGCCTAGCCAGATCGTCTGGGGTGAAAATGCCGCTTTCACCGACGATCAGCCGCTCCTTTGGGATCAGCGGCGCCAGCGCCTCACTGGTGGTGAGAGTGGTTTCAAAAGTGCCGAGATTGCGGTTGTTGACGCCGATCATCGGCGAGCGGAGTTTCAGCGCGCGATCGAGTTCGGCGCGGTCATGGATTTCGATCAAGACGTCCATGTTGAGTGCGAGCGCCGCGTCCTCGATCTCTTTAGCTGCAGTGTCATCGAGCGCGGCCATGATGATCAGGATACAGTCGGCGCCATGCGCTCGCGCTTCGACCACCTGATAGGTGTCAAACATGAAGTCCTTGCGCAGCACCGGCAGATTAGCTGCCGCGCGCGCCGCAACCATGAAATCGAGGTGCCCCTGAAATGACGGAGTATCGGTTAGCACCGACAGGCAGGTCGCGCCCCCAGCCTCGTAGGCTTTTGCCAGCGCCGGCGGATCGAAATCGGCGCGGATGAGCCCCTTGGACGGCGAGGCCTTCTTGATCTCGGCAATCAGCGCATATTCGCCGGCAGCATGACTCTCGCGGATCGCCCTGACAAAGCCGCGCGGTGGCTGCGTCGCCTTGGCGCGTGCCTCGATTTCGGAAAGCGGATTCGCGCGTTTGGCCGCGGCGATCTCCTCGCGCTTGTAAGCTTCAATCTTCTTCAAGATGTCTGACATCAGTACCCAGGTTGTCGACGGTACGGTATTCAAAGATCGGCGCTTCGCAGGCCGAGTACAAATCAAGCGTTATTGACGCAAATTTACATCTTAGGCAGTCCGTAATCGTAGCCAATCGTAGGAGCCGATGTGCCGCGACATCGAAGGTGCCATCACAGACGCTCCTTTCGCCTTGTTGCTCACATACCCGCCAATCCCCGGAAGGTAGTACCCGACAATGCCATGCCGCAGATGGGCATTCCCCCGAACGCTGCCAGCCACATCGCAGCGCTTTTTTAACGAAGTAACCCATGAGCGACGCCGCGGACCATCAGGCGATATGCTCTTTAATTTGATGTGCATCTGCCACGCCGATCTGGAGCGACGGCTGATTGCAGCGGAGATCCTCTTCGTCGCGGCATGGTTCCCCAACGCGGGCGGCTGCATCGCACCTCGTCTTGTTCGGTCTATGGCGGCGTGCGGCGACAAGGCGCCGTGGCTATGGCGACCAAGACCAATTGCACGACAAGAAACAGCAATCGGTACCGGTTTTCGCCATTGTCAGTCACGGGCCTGCCATATCCGCCAAGACCAAGCGAAACGCGAACGCGGAGAAGAATCTCGTTCGTTCGCAATAGGACGAGCCTCCAAGTGCGGTTTTTTTCTCTCGAATTATTCCGTTCATTGATACTAGGTCTCTCCCAGAGAACCGGGCCAGAGGAGCGTCACTGCATAACATTCTCAGGGGCTTCACCCGTTATCTTTCCAACGGTGAACTACCTGCTGCGACGGAAGAGCGAGTCCTGTTTCTAGAGCCGCGAGACGCTTTGATTTAGCTAAATGAGCATCCAGAAGAGCGCGGATCATTCTGGGTGTGAGCTGGATCATCCATACCGGGCAAGTACCAGGAGACCGGTGGCCAGGGTTCGGCGAATGGAACTTGCTTGAGTGTTGCCCTTTAGCCACCTGCACTCTGCTCCGAATAGGTAATCTGGGGTTTTCGGAGTATTGCTTATGTTCGATGTTTATCTCAGCGACAAACGTGTTCTACTCGTCGTGAGGAAAGGATTTCCCATACCGCTCGGTGGCAGATCGGCTAGATGGCGCAAAAGAAACAAGAAGGTCCCCAAAGTCAGTGACGAGATCGCGTCAACCGTTCAGAGGCAAGGCTATTACATGCGCAAGCTGCGTGACGTTGAGCCTGTGGCACCGGCTTAGTTGCTATCGCTAGGCGCGATCCACGCGCTATTCCGCGTGATCAATCGCTTCGTCGGCAACCTGCCCCCGATGCCCGGCGTCTTTCCTGCCACAAGCGGCTGTGAGCAGATGCGAGAGCTAGCGTCGCGGCGTTCGTCCGCGTATACGGTCGAAGCCCTGCTTGATCGCTGCGAAGCGCTTGTCGATGAACGGTTCGTGCTCAGTATCGGTGAAAATGTAGGGCCAGTCGTTTTCGATGGCCTCGCGAACCAGTTCGCCCACATAGAGCGGATCAATGCCGTTGTTGATCCGGTTCTGCAATGCCTTGATGAACTCGGCGCGGGGTCCTTCTGTCGGCGGAGGGTCGCCGACAGCCCCAGCAAATCGCTGCGGTACGTTTCGCCGAGAGTTCATGATCTGCGTGCGGATGACGCCCGGACACAGAACGGATACCCCAATCTTCCTCGGCGCGAGTACGTTACGCATCCCCTCGGACAGCCCCACCACTCCATATTTGCTCACATCGTACGCCAGACTTGGTCCCGCAATTAGTCCGGCGGCGGACGCTGTGGAAACAACATGACCTCCTTCGCCGTGCGCTTCGATCAGCGGACCGAAAATCTCGAAGCCCCAGATCACCGACATCAAGTTGACGCCGAGAACCCAGTTCCAGCCTGCATCAGTCCACTCACCATAGGTGCCGCCGCCGCCCACGCCCGCATTGTTGACCAATATATGGATTCTGCCATACCGCGCGATGGTCGCGTCAGCTGCCGCCTGAAGTTCGCCTTTGAGCGAGACGTCAGCTTTCACGCCATCGACGTCGACGTTGGTCCGTGTCTTCAGGTCCGCGACCGCTTTTTTCAGCGCCTCTTCCTCGATATCGCAGAGCATGACCTTCACACCCGCCTGGGACAGCGCGGTCGCGATGCCCAGTCCGATCCCCGAGGCAGCGCCTGTCACGAATGCGGTCTGTCCAGCCAAGTCTCTCATGCGCTTTCTACCTTGCTTTCACTCAACAAATCGGCCCGGCCAGACTGCGGCGCCGAGTGCCGCAATGAACGCGCGTCGTTTCATGTTCTGCGCCCCTGCGCCCAGCCTAGAAATAACCGATCGCAAATTTCAAAATAGCACATTGGAAACCACTGCATAACGAGGGACAGGGTCGGTTTTGGGAAGGCTCCACTCCGACGATGACCCCTCGGGGTCATGTTCGACCGACTCTGCAGGGGGGGGCGGCCGCCGTTCGATGTCTGCTCTCCCCGAAATCGACATACTTACTGGAGGCAACGAGATGACGCGAAGGGCCCCAGTGTGGACGGCTCCGCGTTGGCAAGAAGGCATTTTGCAGCTTGGTCTGAGCAGCCATGTGTTGGGCCTGTTAGTGCGGTACTCATGACCCCTTGGCATAATGTCCTCCGCGGATCAGGTCCCGGTCAAAACCTTGCATTCGAATGCTGTAGCCCATGCGGGTTGTCATGATCGCCGGATCGACTGGCGCTGCACTACGCGCTTTTCGCCCTCCCAACCGTTACGTCACACCGGAAGTCCGGCGCCATAGCTTACGCTGGAGCGCGAGGGTTCCCTGTACGCTGACCCCTGGCCATCATGGCAGGATCTTCAAAAGTGGACATTAGGCCGGGAACCTCCGGCACGCTGCGGGCCTTTACGCTTCCATCTATCTCGGGCACGCCGTGAAGAGGGCCAAATACACGCTGAGTGGTTGTCGCGACCTCATCGTCGAGGACGAACACGTTTTAGCAAGTGATCTGGAAGTGGTGCTCAAATCTCAGGGCGTGAGCATCGCACACTAACCGCTGCGCAGACCGGCAATGAGACGAGAACGGCTACAACCGCCGCAAAATAGAAGGCGATGCATGTTTAATCTCTCCTGATCGAGAAGGACAGGTATTTGATCAGCGTGGCCGCTCCCAACGCGAGCACGATCGCAACCAGGACAGAGATCAGCCCCACGCCGCCTATCGTTCCGGACATCAGATCGTAGATCATCGCTCACCTCAAGCCGTAATTTCGTTACAGCCACATTCGCCCGCTCGGATAGTTGTGGTCTGCCTACGGCATTACGCGGCGCAGCTTCAATAACGATCGTCTATCAGCTCTATGGCGAGAGGTGATTTCCCTCGCCGGCGTTGCAAGGTCATTCTCATCGGGTGGTGGAGAGTCATCTTTTACACGGACACGAGTTACCGTGAGGATTCAAGTCCGCAGCCTATGCTCGCAATTGCTGATCCTACCGCGGTTGCGACTGCGGCCAACTCGTCTGCTGCGCCGATCAATGGCACGTCGAGGCGGCGGTACAGCCGTGACGACGGACGTGCACCATGGGGTGGGGGTTTGTCCCACATATAATGCGTACCGGGGCTATGCCGCCTATAGTTCGTATTGGGGCTATCCGCCCCTTAATTCGTATTGGAGCTATCCGACCTACTACTATCGCGGCTTTCTCTTACGGCTGGTGACTAAGGCTGGTGGTGGCTGGTGTGACATGGAGCAAACGAGGATGCATGCTGAAATGAACAAGCCTGCTGAGCCCGAGCCGGTCACTCCACGAGATGTCGCGTGAGCAATCTAGCGAACTGGCTCTTCCTTATCGGATCACTGTGCTTTGTTCTTGGTACAGTGATCAACATGCTTCCAGCTTGAGGAAGACCAACATGTATTTGAGGGAGAAAGCGCTCGCGGCGATCGACATGACGGTCATGGTAGAGGTTCCATGTCCGCTCGAGTGACGGGCTTTGCCGTAACCGAGGCGAGAACCGAGGAGAAATCTATCATGAAGGCGATCGTTGTGACGGACCAGGCTGCGGGAACGTCCGGCATGAAGGTGGTGGAGCGGCCCGAGCCGCAGGCGGCGATAAACGACGTCATCGTTCAGGTTCATGCGTCGGGATTCACCTCGGGTGAGCTGACATGGCCTTCAACCTGGACCGATCGCCTCGACCGTGACCGGACGCCGACGATTCCTGGCCAGGAGCTGGCGGGTGTGGTCACCGCTCTTGGCTATGGCGCGACCGGGCTATTGGTGGGACAGCGGGTGTTCGGTCTCTCGGACTCATATCGCGGCGGCACCTTGGCGGAGTACGTAGCCGTTGGGGCACGCAACCTCGCGCCGCTTCCCGGCGACGTCGACTTCGCGGTGGGTGCGGCCGTGGCGATGCCGGGCCTGACCGCGTGGCAGGGACTGTTCGTGCACGGCCGCCTTCAGGCGGGGCAGAGCGTGCTCGTGCACGGCGCGGCCGGTGCAGTCGGATCGATGGTGACGCAGCTCGCACGAGAGGCCGGCGCCTACGTCATCGGCACCGGACGCGCTGCCGACCAACAAAAGGCGCTCGACTTCGGCGCTCAGGAGTTCGTCGACCTCGAGAACGACGTTCTCGAAGACGCTGGCGGAGTCCATCTGGTTTTCGATGTCATCGGCGGCGACATGGGAAAGCGGTCCGCAAGCCTGGTTCGGGCCGGAGGAACGCTGGTAACCATCGCCGGACCGACCGAGGCTCGGCCCGCCGACGGTCTGGCGATCGACTTTGTTCTCGTGCCCGATCGCGCTCAACTGAGTGAGATCGTCGAGCGCGTGCGAGACGGGCGACTCCGTACTAACATCGGTAAAATCGCGACCCTCGATGATGCCGTCGCCGCTTTCAATCCGACCAAGCGGATCAGCGGGAAGACGATCATCCGAGTTCGTCCGTGAGGAAACAGAGAAGGCGAGCGGTTCTCCTGTCCCACATGGATTGTCGCGTCTGCGCGCCCGCCGGGCTTACCCATCCGTCCCACTGGTTCTGAGCTGAACTCCACGATCGTGCTCGGCGTCTAGGGATCCGCTCGATGAGCACACAAGACCAACGCGGTTATCAAATGTTTCCGGTGCTCGATGCGGCCCGGGTCCAGACGGCGCTGCAATTCGCTAGCGGGCCGGAGCTGCAGTTCGCGCCTGGCGAGATCGGTATGACCACGCCCAGCGGGACGCCCCTTCCTGGCTCGTGTTGTCGGGCTCGGTCGACATAACCCGGCGCAACGGACTCGACCGCAAGGCGCCGATCGTCACATTCGGCCCGGGCCAGTTCACCGGTGAGGTCAACCAGCTCGCAGGTCGCCCCACGATCACTTGCGCCCGCGCCGGGGAACAAGGAGCCACTGCGCAACTTTTCGACGCAGCGCACCTGCGCGCGCTGATGATCGGCTCGGCCGAGATCGGCGAGACGATTATGCGCGCGACGCTGATCCCCGCCTCGTCGGCCTGATCGAGGAAGGCGCCGCGGGTGCAATCATCATCGGAGCGCACGACTTTTCCGCCGTCGTTCGACTGCAGGGCTTCCTCGCCCGCTTGGGCTCACTACCAGTTGCTCGACGCGTGCGGCTACGGCCAAGGCCAACGCTTATAGAATGGTTCGGCGTGACACCCGACGATGGGCTTCCCCACCGGCATCTCGGGCGATCTAATGACGAGATGATTATTGCGATATAATTGGGAGTTAAACTTTGGGTGGCTATTCGATTTGTCCTAGCGATCTAGGACAACGTCTTTCCCCCGCCGATCCCGTCCGCGAGCACGGGACAACGCATCCGACGGTTGACGACGACTTCGCAGCCCCGCGCAGACAGTAACGACAGGATAAAAAACTAGTGGCGGGGTCGGATTGTAAGGCGAGCGGTCATTTAGGTCGGTGGAGTCGGTACGCCATGGCGCTGCTTTCTACCGCGCGATCCGAGCGATCGGCCTAGATGTAGATCGGACGGGCCGTCCCCCCGACTACCTCGCGGGAGATCACGACCTCTTCCACACCTTCCAGGCCCGGCAGATCGAACATGGTCTCGAGCAGGATCGCCTC
>NZ_JBANBJ010000084.1:0-37932 GCF_059803515.1 Bradyrhizobium sp. UFLA05-125
GCAGGAACGCGAAGGTGATCCCCGGCTACGTCAGGCGGTGGCGGACGCTGGGCGGACGTCGGTCACTGCCTGGTTTGACAAGTCAGGACCGGTCGAAACCACCGTGGTGCATCGATCCAAATTGGATCCTGGCGAGGTGCTGCAGGGACCGGCAATCGTTACCCAGTTCGACTCCACGACCGTCGTGCCGCCGCGCTGGTCCGCCCGTGTGGACGACGCGCGCAATATTATCATGGAGTTTCATCCGTGACCGAGACCAATCTCGATCCGATCACCCTGGAGATCTTGTGGAACGGGCTGCGTTCGACAACGGATGAGTGCTTCCTGACCATCCAGCGGTCTGCATTCTCAACCAACATCAAGGAGCGTCACGATCATTCGGTGGCGATCCTTGATGCAGATGGTCGCCTTATCGTGCAGGCGGAAAACGCATTGCCGATCCACCTTGCCTCGATGAGCGGTCTCGTCGAGATCCTCCAGGCGCGGTTCGTCGGAGATATTCGGCCTGGTGACATTTTCGTCGGAAATGACCCACATGTCGCCGGTGGCACGCATCTGCCCGACATCAATCTCGCCGCGCCGGTCTTTGTGGACGATAAGCTTGTCGCCTTCGTCTGCAACATCGCGCATCACGCCGACGTAGGTGGTGCAGCGCGAGGGTCGATGTCCGGTGGCCTGACCGAGATCTATCAGGAAGGTCTCCGCATTCCGGTCGTTCGGCTCTATAGCGCGGGAGAGCTGGTTCGCGATATCTTCGATCTCCTTCTTCTGAACATGCGCCTGCCGACGGAGCGAAAGGGCGATCTCAATGCGCAGATCGCGGCGTGCCGGCTGGGCGTCGAGCGTCTTCACGATCTCTGTGGTCGCTACGGGCTCGGAAAGATGGAGACCGCGTTCGACGAAATCATCGAACGCAGCCGCGCGCGGATGCGCTCTGCAATTGGGGCGCTGCCCGACGGCGAGTGGTCGAGCGCGGACATGATGGATGACGACGGTGCCGGTCAATCCGACGTCGTCATCGCCCTGACGGTCCGCAAGCGCGGGACGGAGGCTGTCTTCGATTTCACGGGGTCGGCTCGGCAGGTCGCCGGCAACATCAATCTTACCCTCAACGCCGTGCGATCTTCTGTCTGCTACGCCCTGAAGGCGTTGCTCGACCCTTCGATGCCCAACAACGAGGGTGTTGTGCAGTCTTTCGAAATCGTGGCGCCCCAGGGCACCATCGTGAACTGTGTTGCGCCCGCCGCGGTCGCCTTGCGTGCCAATACTTGTCAGCGCGTGATTGACGTCGTGCTTGGTGCACTTGCCTCCGTATTGCCGGAGCGCGTGATTGGATGCGCCAATGGCGCGAATACCAGCATGGTTTTCGCCGGCACGGACCCGCAGACCGGACAGCCTTACGTCTATCTTGAAACGCTCGGCGGCGGCATGGGCGCGCGGAACGATCGGGACGGCAAGGATGGCGTGCAAGTCCACATCACAAACACCTCGAACCTGCCGGTCGAGGCAATCGAGATGGAATATCCGTTGCGCGTCGAAGAATATGGTCTTGTCGTCGACTCCGGCGGTGCTGGGACCTACCGTGGCGGTCTCGGCCTGCGTCGGGTCGTTCGGCCGGTCGGTCATACCTGCGAGTTTTCGGGCGTAGGTGAACGTTTCCGCCACGCACCAGGGGGGATCTTCGGAGGCGAGCCTGGTCGACCCGGCCGGTTCCAACTGCATCGGACTGATGGTCGCGTCGAAGCGCTTCCGCCCAAGCTCACAGGCATGAAGCTCACGCCCGAGACGGCGGTCTCCGTCGAGACGCCGGGCGCAGGCGGCTATGGCCCTGCAAGCGATCGCTCGCCGACGTCGATTGCCGAGGATGCCGCCGCTGGAAAGTACTCCGTGTCGTTCATCGAGCGTCACTATCAGAGCGCCAGTAAGAGTGATCAAGTGGGCGACTCGCAACGCTTTGTCCCAACTGTGGAGACCACGGCGTGAAGACGGCAACAACCGCCTACCAAGGGATTATCACCGCGACTCCGACGCCCGTGGCGGCGTCGGGAGATATCGACAACCCGGCGGTTCGTAAACTTGCCGAGCATCTTGTCTCGGAAGGCGCCGATGGCCTCGCTCCCGTTGGGGGGACAGGCGAATATGTGTCGCTCACCCCCAAACAGCGACGACAGATGGTGGATGCGACGCTCGAAGCGGTCGGCGGTCGCGTGCCGGTGATTCCGGGCGTGTTGTCACCGGGCTTTGGCGAGACGCTGATCACCTGCCGCGAATTTGTCGAGGCCGGCGCTAGCGCCTTGCTCGTGGTGACACCCTACTATGCGCGGCCCACGCAGAACGGAATCGTCGACTACTTCAAGAAGCTGTCGGACGCCGTCGATGCTGACCTGATGCTCTATGAGATCCCGTACCGAACGGGCATTTCATTGACGCCTGAGACAGTGGACGCGTTGGCACGGCAAACTCGCGTCGTCGCCATGAAGGCCTGCAACCAGGATCTCTCGGTCCAGCTGCGAGCGATGGAGCTCGCTGGCGCTGAGATGTCCATTCTCACCGGCGAGGAAAATGTCTTCCCGCTTCACATCGCCATGGGCGCACGCGGCGGTCTGCTGGCAACCTCGTGCCTGTTTCCGCGGATTTGGGCCGAATTGTATCGCCTCGCTTCCGCGGGAAAGTTCGATCAGGCGAAGACCTTGCATGCGGAGCTCATGCCAACCGTCAACCTGCTCTATCGGGAACACAATCCAGGACCGCTCAAGGCCGCACTGGCCATGTCCGGTTTCCCCTCAGGAGAGACGCTCACGCCGCTTCTGCCGGTGAGCGAGGAAACACGACAATTATTGGCGAAGGCGCTTCCAGTTACCTTGGAGCGAGAAAGAGGCTTGCCGAATTTCAAGTCCACTGCCGCCTGAAGCTTTTCACGATGGGAATTTAGAGGAGGATCTCATGTCTGAGTGCAATGGGAGGTCAAGTGTAATTCGGCTGTCGCGGCGTCACTTGCTCAGGAGTATCGGTGGAGGCGCCGCACTGAGCATGGCCGCGCCGTTTGTGCTACGGCACGGCCGCGCCGAGGCCGCTTCCAAGAACCTGGTCTTTGTGACCTGGGGTGGCACCTACCGCAGTTCGGTCGAGGAGGGACTGATCAAGCCCTTCATGGCCGAGACGGGCATCAATGTGACGGTGATCGATACGCCGGACCTTGCCAAGGTGAAGGCGCAAGTTACAACCGGTAACGTTGAATGGGACGTCTTCGATGCGCCAGGTGCGATGGGCACGGCCGGTTCGAAGGCGGGATACTGGGAGCCGCTGAGCTCCTCATTATTCGATGCTTCGGACTTGTCGATAGCGGCAACGACGGATCTGGTGCCCTTCTACACCTTCGCCGGTGGCATCGCCTATGATCCCAAGCGCTATGCCGAAGGCAAGTATCCCAAGAACTTCGCCGAATATTTCGACGCCAAAGCTTTTCCGGGTCGCCGCACCTTCCGTAACCGCCCGAGCGAAACACTCGAGGCCGCGCTCCTGGCGGATGGTGTTCCTCCTTCCAAGATCTATCCGCTCGACGTCGATCGAGCTTTCAAAGCACTCGATCGGATCAAGCCGAGCGTAGCCAAATGGGTCGATTCGACCCCGCAGACCATCACCTTGCTCCAGACGAATGAGGTCGATTTCAGCTATTCGTACGCCTCGCGCGTGAGGACAACGGGTGCGACAGGCGCCGGCATGGCCTTTTCCTTCGCCCAGACACTGAACGGGCTGGAATACCTTGCGGTGCTCAAGAACGCGCCGAACAAGGACAATGCCCTGAAGTTCGTCTCCTATGCCATGCAGCCGGCAAGGCAGGCAGCGGTCATGGAACTGCTCGGCAACACCCCGGTCAGCAAGAAAGCATTGCCGATGCTCTCGGCTGACACGCGGAAATGGCTGCCCGACATGAGTTCCGGTCAGAACCTGATCATGGACGAAATGTGGTGGTCGGACAATTTCGAGAAGCTTAGCCGCCGCTTCAAGGAGTGGGTGCTCACGTGAGTGCTCCGGCGACGAAGATCGTGATCGGACTCTGACCGTGAGCGGTGTCGAGAACTCACGGGCAGCGGCGGCCTACGTCTCGCCAGCGGCAATTCTGTCGCTGGCGATCGCGGCAGTGCCTCTGCTATTCATTCTCGTCACCAGCGTGGACGGACGAGCGCTCTCACCTGAGGCGTTCGAGAACCTTCTCTCGAGCACGCTGTTCCGGCGCTCCCTCTATACGACTATCGAGATCAGTGTCTCGGCTTCACTGATCAGTCTCGTGCTCGGTTATGCGGTCGCGTTGCATCTGGCGCGTCAGTCGCCGCGGCGCCGCGCCCTCTATATGGTGCTGGTGCTGCTACCATTCTGGACCAGCATCCTGGTCAAGAGCTACGCCTTCACAGTCATCCTCGGCCGGGAAGGCGTGATCAACTCTTTGCTGAGCTGGGTGTCGGGCTCGCACATTGCATTGCCGATGATTCTCAATCGCTTCGGCGTGATGGTCGGCATGACGAACTACCTGACGCCGTTCATCGTCTTCCCGGTGCTGGCGAGCCTGCTCGCGATCGATCCCGCGCTGTATCGGGCTGCCGATATCATGAGCGCGCGGCCTACCCGGATCTTCTTCACGATAACGCTGCCGCTCAGCCTGCCGGGCGTCATGGCTGGCGTTTCCAGCGTGATGGTGATGTCTCTCGGCTTCTTCATCATCCCAGCACTGCTCGGCGGGCGGCAGGACGTCATGCTCGCCAATCTTGTCGATTTCTACACGCGTGAGACGCTCGACTGGAACATGGCCGCTGCGATCGGGGTGTTGTTGCTCGTCATGGTCATCCTGCTCTCGGCGCCGGCGCTGTGGATCCGCCGCAATCGCCTTGTCAGGAGGACGTGATGTCGGTCACCTCTGACCAGCGCGACTCGCTCAAACGCCGCTATCGCCGTTTTGGTTCGCTGCTCGCTGGTCTGGTCTACGCCTTTCTCCTGGTGCCGAGTCTGATCGTGGTTCCGGTTTCCTTCGGGACAAAGAATGAGATCCGTTTCCCGCCGCGCGAGTTCTCGATCGAGCTCTATCAGATATTCTTTTCTACGCCCGCCTGGACCGGCCCACTGTTGCAAAGCCTGAAGATCGCGCTCATTGCGACGTGCCTCGCACTGCTGACTGCGGTTCCGGCCGCCTATGGCATCGTCCGCTACGAATTTCGCGGCAAGCGAGCAATCACACTACTGATGATGAGTCCGCTCGTCATCCCGGCCATCGTCATGGCGCTCGGATTGTATCTGTACTTCTCCTATGTGCGTCTCTCCGGCTCGACCCTGGCGCTCGTGCTCGGCCACACGATCTACGTCACGCCGTTCGTCATCGTCATGATCGCTGCTGGTGTCCAGAAGCTTGACCCGAACCTCGAGTTCGGCGCGACTCTGATGGGCGCCGGCCGCTATCGCATGTTTACCTCGGTCGTGCTGCCACAACTCGTACCCTCGATCCTCGCGGGCGGTCTGTTTGCCTTCCTGATCTCGTTCGACGAGGTCGTGATCTCCTGGTTCCTCGCTTCGGCGACGACCACTACACTGCCGGTAAAAATGTATTCGAGCATCCAATGGGAGATATCGCCCGTGATCGCGGCCGTCTCAACGATGCTGACCGTCCTTTCCTTCGTCATCTGCATGCTGACCGCGGCGCTTCAGCGTCCGGGTACGCCGGGACAATGACGGCCGGAATTTACACTTTTCTGAAGGATTGAGGCCCATGCACAGTTCAAGCCACGATGAAGAAGATATTGCTGCGCTGCGCGCACGCGTTGTGCTCGCGAACAAATTTGCCTGGACTGTGGTCTCCGGCCTCACGGCGGTTTGCTTTCGCGAGCGAGGTGAGAAAGCGCTGAACGACATCTGGGCTGCATTGCTGTCCTCGGAACAGAAGGCCCGTTTTCAGTCGGCTTTGGTCAAGCTCGGGATTCACAACGATCCGCCGGCGCTCGCTGCCGCGAAATACCATTACTTCAGCAATTCGATTGGCGGCCTGAACATGCAGCTCATCGAAGAGAGTCCGAAGAAGGTTTGGATCCGCTATCTCTCGCCGTGGGGCACCTATCCAGGCATCTCCGCGCTTGCGGTACCGACCTCAGTGCGCCGGACAATTCTTTCGACCTGGCATCCGCGTAATGGCAGCCTCCTTGGCTGTCCGCGACTCGGTTGGGTGGCGACCAAGTTTGTGGCCGAAGGACACCCCTACGATGAGGGCTACTTCCAGGAATATGATCACGACCTGGCACCTGAGGAACGCTTTCGTGTGGAACACGTCGAGCGGACGCCGGAATTCAACCCTGAAAGGGCGCCGAAGCTCGATCCGGCGATATGGCCTGAGGCGCGTTGGCTGAAGGGCAGCTACAGCTACGGTGTCGATTATGTGCAGCATGTCATTCAGATCATGCACCGCCTTTTTGGGGCGCCGGCGGCGCGCGACTTGGTTGCGACTGGGATGCGGTTGCTCGCGGTGCAATTCGGTCCGGATCTTGCCAAGGCAAGCGGCGAGGAGGGGGCCTCGCCCGTGGCAATTGCAACGAGCTTTGCCGCGATGCTGCGTTCGTTCCGAAATGAATGCAGTATCGAATCGACGTCAGCCGATAGCGCCGTGCTTCGCATTCGCGGATTCATGCCTTTCGCATACGAGGCCAATGAGGGACTTCGCCAGGCGGTGTTTGCGCTCTTCGCGATGATGACGCGTCTCCGCAACGGTCACGTTGCGGTTGCCAGAACCTTCGACGCTGCCGGCCAGGTTGAGAGCTGGACGCTCACGGACGAAAAGCGCTGGCTCTGGTAGCGAGGCCGAGATGCGCAAACAGACCGCCTGGTTTTCCGACGACGAGAGCGTGCCGCTTCTTCTCGAGCGCTGCGCGCGAGAACGGCCAGATCATGTTTTTTGTCGGCAAGGTGACGTCTTCACCACGTGTGCCGCCATGAACAGCGGCGTCAACCGGGCGGCCCATGGTTTTGCGGAGCTCGGCGTCGGCAAGGGTACTCATGTCGCGGTGATGCTCGGGCATCATCTCGATCACATCACGATTTTCTTCGCACTGATGAAGCTCGGTGCCGTGCAAGTGCCGATCAATGTGAATCTCAAGGGGGCGGGTCTCGCCTATATCGTCGATCATGCGGCGCCCGAGTTTCTCGTCGCCGACGGCGACTATGCTCAGAATCTGGATCCCATCTTGGTCGAGCGACCCAACATCCGGCAGCTGTGGCGAGACGGGGCTCCGGCCGACCGGCGAGCCGTCGCCTCGATCGATACCATCCTGTCGCATCCAAACGATGCCAATCCTGGCGTGGATGTGCGCGATGATGACCTCCGCACTATCCTCTACACGTCCGGAACCACGGGGCCCGCCAAAGGCGTGGAGATGACGGATCGTATGCTGCGCGCAGCGGCGTTGGGGTCGATCTGGATCGGGAATATCCAGCCGGGAAGCGTGCTTCATTTCTGGGATCCGATCTACCACGTGTTCGGCAGCGAGGTGCTTGTGCTCTCGCTGATGGTGCCGGTCACGCTTGCCCTCGTCGCGCGCTTTAGCGCCTCGCGATTCTGGGACGAGGTGCGGGAATACGGGGCCACTCATGTCCACTTCGTCGGCGGCGTGCTCCAACTCCTGTTGAAGCAACCCCCAACAGAGCAGGATCGCAAGCACGGGGCCACAATTGCGTGGGGTGGCGGCTGCCCCATCGGCGTCTGGCGCGAATTCGAGGAGCGATTTGGCGTCGAGATCCGCGAAGGATACGGGATGACCGAAACCTCGAGTTTCAGTGTCGTCAACACTGAAGGCAGGCTGGGCTCCATTGGCAAGGCGGTCGACTATTTTGAAGTCGAAATTGTGAATGAAAGCGGTGGTTCGACCGCGCCTCGTGAAGTCGGAGAAATCCGAGTTGCCGAGAGGGAGCGCGGCGTCATGGTCGCGCATTACCATAAGGATCCGGAGACGACAGCCAAGACGATCCGTGACGGCTGGCTCTATACCGGCGATCTCGCCTATCGAGACGAAGACGGCTTCATCTTCTTTCTCGGGCGCAAGAAGGACAGTCTCCGGCGTCGCGGCGAGAACATTTCCGCATGGGAGGTGGAGCGGGTGATCAATGATCATCCGGCAGTCGAAGAGAGCGCTCTCATCGGCGTGCCGAACGAGCTGGCCGACGAAGACCTGAAGCTCTTTGTCAAGCTCAAGCTGGGGCAGGATCTGGGGGCCGCTGAACTCCTAGGGTGGTGCGAGCCTCGTCTCGCGGCGTTCCAGATCCCGCGCTTCGTCGCTTTCGTCGACGATTTTCGTAAGACGCCGACCCAACGCATCCAGAAGCAGTTTCTCTCAAAAGCGATCGACGATGGTTGCTTTGACCGGGAGCGGGTGAGCACTGCGAATACCTAAAACAGAGGAAAAGATGCAGCTCGAAGGTAAAACAGCGATCGTCACTGGTGCCGCGCAGGGCATCGGTGCCGCAATTGCACGCGAATTCATCACGGAAGGTGCCAACGTCGTCATCGCCGACGTCCAAGATCAACGTGGCGCGCAACTCGCCGCCGAGCTCGGCGATCGCTGCCGCTACAGTCATTGCGACGTCGGCAACGCCGAGCATGTCACGCGCTTGGTCGAGAAGACCTGCGACTGGTTCGGCGGTATCGATATTGCGGTCAGCAATGCAGGCATTAATCAGAATGCCGAGATCCTGGAGATCACCGAGGCCGATTTCGATCGGGTCCTGCGCGTCAATCTCAAGGGCGGCTTTTTGGTTGGGCAGGCCAGCGCACGCAAGATGGTCGAACTGGGTCGCAGGGGCGTGATCATCAACATGAGCTCGATCAACGCAGTAGTTTGTAGCCCTCACATCGTGCCCTACGCGGTCAGCAAGGGTGGATTGAACCAGCTGACTGCGGTTATGGCTCTCGGCCTTGCCAAGCACGGTATCCGTGTCAACGGCATCGGTCCGGGGAGCATTGAAACGGAGCTGCTTGCACAGATCGTCAACACCGATCCGGCTGCTTTCAAGAACATACTGTCGCGTACGCCCATGGGTCGTCTCGGTCAACCCGAAGAGATCGCGAAGATCGCCATTTTCCTGGCGAGCGATGCGTCGAGCTATATGACCGGCCAGACCATCTACGCGGACGGCGGAAGGCTTCCGCTTGCCTACACAGTACCGGTGCCGGCATGATCCCCCAGAAGCGGACGGAGGTGCTCGCCATGACAGCCATCGAAGGTGCGTCTGCGCCGATGATCAGGCTTGATGGCATCGGCAAGACCTATGGTGAATTTACAGCGCTGCATCGCACCGACATCTCGGTCCGCAGGGGTGAGTTCCTCACGCTTCTGGGGCCGAGTGGCTCTGGAAAAACCACTATCCTCAACTTGATCTCTGGTGCCGTCGGCGTGACCTCCGGCCGCATCTTCATCGATGGACGCGACGTGACAGAGGTGCCGCCGCGCGAGCGTGGAATCGGCATGGTCTTCCAGAATTATGCGCTGATGCCGCATATGAGCGTCTTCGACAACGTCGCCTATCCCCTGAAGATCAGGGGGCTGACGAAAGCCGAAATCGCGGACAAGGTGTCCGATGTGCTCGCTCGCGTCGGGCTTACGGGATTCGAGGCTCGCAAGCCGCGCCAGCTCTCCGGCGGCCAGCAGCAGCGTGTCGGCATCGCCAGGTGCATCGTGTATTCTCCCAAGATCATTCTGATGGATGAACCTCTCGGCGCGCTTGACAAGAACATGCGCGACCAGATGCAGGAAGAGATCAAGCGCCTTCACATGGAGCTTGGTACGACGATCGTCTACGTTACGCATGATCAGGAGGAGGCGCTGAACCTGTCTGATACCGTGTGCCTGATGGAGAGCGGTCGTGTCGCGCAGATCGGTCCCCCCGAGGAACTCTATTTCTCTCCGCTCAATACATTTGCGGCAGAGTTCATCGGCGAATCCAATCTCTTCGACGTTGTCTCTACTGGCGACGGTCTTCTCAGATCGTCGGATGGCATAACCTTTCGTCCGGCTCAATCGGCAAGCATCGGGAAGAGGGTGCTGGTGCGGCCCGAGAAGCTGCGGATCATCTCCGAAGGCAATCTTCCGGCTGGCGGCGTGAACGCGCTTTCAGGGGAGGTCGACCACGTCTCATTCGTCGGGGGCATGACGCGTGTGACTGTGCGCAGGGCCAACGGAGGCACCTTTGTCGCCAAGAGCATTTCAGAGCGAGCCGCCCTTCGCGTGCGACCCGGAGACAGGCTCCACGTAGCATGGGATGACGGCGATGTAATCCTGCTGAACGGCTGACCCGATGTCCGATGCATTTCTGATCGCGCTTCGTGCAATCGCGGATACGCTCCTGATCGAGGAGCCTGTGGAGATGCGGCCGCATCTCGTCGATTGGCGGAAACGTCACGAAGGATCCGCGTTGGCTGTCGCGCTCCCGGGGTCGACCAAAGCTGTTTCCGAGATCGTCAAACTCTGCGCCGATCGCCGCGTCCCGATCTATCCGCAAGGTGGAAATACGAGTGTTTGTGGCGGATCGGTGCCGGACATGCTGGGCAATGGCATAGTCCTGAATCTGCGGCGAATGAACCGGATCTTATCCGTCGATCCCAAGGATAATTCATTGCTGGTTGAGGCGGGCTGTGTGCTGGCGAACGTACAGGATGTCGCACGCGCAGCGAACCGTCTGTTTCCGATGAGCCTCGGAGCAGAGGGGTCGTGCCAGATTGGTGGAAATATCGCGACCAACGCTGGAGGAACCGCGGTCGTCCGCTATGGAAATATGCGCGATCTGGTTCTCGGTATCGAGGCGGTACTGCCGGACGGAACGATCTGGAATGGCTTGCGGACCCTGCGTAAGAACAACAGTGGCTATGATCTGAAAAACCTGTTCATCGGTTCGGAAGGAACGATAGGGATCGTCACCGCTGCGGCGCTAAAGCTGTTGCCTTTGCCGCGTCATACGATCACCGCGCTGGTTGCGACCAATTCGATCGAGGACGCATCGCAACTGGCCCTTGACGTTCAAACTCAATTCCCGGGCACGGTTTCTGCCGTCGAGCTGATATCGGCGAGCGAATTCGAGCTGGTCGTCACGCACATTCAGGGTACGGCACATCCGTTGTCTAAGGGTGCGCCTTGGTATGTCCTCGTCGAGTTGGCCGGCGCCGAACCCGAGGATGTGATGTCGGATCGGCTAATGTCAACTTTGGAAGCGTCGGTGAACTCGGGAGCTGTTGCCGACGCGACTATTGCCACCAGCGAGCGCCAGCGGCATCAGCTCTGGCACATCCGGCACCATGTCACCGAAGCGAATGTCAAGGCAGGCATGGGCCTGACCCATGATATTGCGGTGCCCCCTGCAAAGATTCCCGAGTTTGTTCGACGCGCCGAGGCGGCCCTGGCGTCGGCGTTTCCCCAAGCTGTTCCGATTGTCGTTGGACATTTGGGAGATGGTAATCTGCACTACATCGCCATGTTCAGCCACGCCGAGTGGGCTGCCAAGGGAGACAAATCGGCCTGTACGCACGGCGTCGGCCATCTCTTGTATGATATAGCTTCCGATCTTGGCGGCACCTTCAGTGCTGAGCACGGCATTGGCTCAATTCACCTAAAGGAGATGGCGCGTTACAAGTCACCTGTGGAGATGGAACTGATGAAGAGAGTAAAGTCCATGTTCGATCCAGCCGGCATCATGAATCCCGGCAGGGTCTTGCCGGCCTCCAACATCGGCTGAAATCCGGAAACGATGATAGATACACCGCAGCTGTTACGTTGCGAGACGATTCACGCCCCTTACACTGGGAGAGCGGCATTTGGCGACTAGCGTCGCCAGTTAAGCCGGCCATTAGAAGTTCCGTCTATGCTGTTGCGCGGTGCTTCTAGCAGGATCGACGAGACAAAGCCACGCAATCGTTGCACGGCAGCGAAACGATGCGGTCGGGTTGAACGGGCATTGAGCCATTCGAGCTGGCTTATCGGGGGACGCCACAGGTGTTTGATAGGATGGTTGCGGCTGGGGAGATGACGAAGCAGACGAAGATTGACGGGGTCTGGCGTTGGGACAAGCTGGCCCTTGATCGGGCGACTCAGACGAACGAGGCGGACGAAGAAATTTCGGAATCTGCGCCATAGCGGCCATCTCGTCATCGCCGGGGCGGGTTTCTTTTTTTCTGCCGACGTGAACTGCTTCACACTGATTTTTCGGACCGGTTCTAAAATCGTGGCGCGCAATGACGCGCTGCTCGATTAGGACATTTGGCCATGGCTATTGCACAATACTCAGCAATGCCGTCCCTAGTTCGTAGCTACGACGGCTTGATAATTCTTGGTTACGTGGTCTTTTCAGCTATCGCGCTCGTCGCGATCTACTTCGCGGCAGGCGGACCAAGCTTCAATGCCGCTGCTCTTTCCCTGATGGATGTAATGCCCTAATGCGGCTGGCAGGGTGGACTCTCGGCTGCTCGCTCCTGATTGCTGTCGGCGCATGGTTGTTGGTTGGCCCGCCAGAAGCGGACGCGTGCAGCGCGTTTCTGGCTGCTGCCAAACACTGAGCAAGCTTCGTCATGTCTAACGAAGTGGCAAGGTACCTAAAATTTGCAGAGGAATGCCGGGATCGGGCAGCGAACGCGCGCAATCCTGCAGACGAACAGGCTTGGCTCGCACTAGCCGACGAATGGTCAAAGCTTGCCCAGCAGGACCGCGACGACGCTAGCGACTGTGCTTCATCCGACTGATTGCAACAAGAAGATCGGGACGTTCGAGCACTTCAACCAATTGATCAAGGATTACGCGCTCGTTGGTGCGTGGTTGGGGCTTGAGGTATTCTTCCAGAATACGCTGCGCATCCCCAAGGGCTTTGGCAGCTAGCTCTTCGTCACGCATGAATCGCACTCCGTTGAGCGATTGATGCCTTTTAATCAACTAATGGTGCATTTGGTTCCAGTCGTATAACCAGACTAGCCGTTTCGGGTTAGGCGCTCCGTGTCAGTTGCACCCTCGGACCCGCCGGCCCCGGTTTTGTCTGATCGGCGGTGTAGGCCGGCGGTCCTTGGGCTGAGCGCACGGGGAAGGACGCTCCTAGCAAAAATGAGTCGAATTCGACCGGTTTGAGGTTCAGGAGTCGAAAAGCGTGAACCTTATTGTCCCTTCCCAGCGCGAAGTCCTAACCGGACCTCGTTGAGCCGCGACACGTTTTGGGAGACGTGCGTCGCTGCCCCTTATGCGCTTGACCAATTCATAGATCGCTAATTTGCCTGTCGAAAATCAGCAATTGGCAGCACGGAACCTGTCGTAAGGGCCGGCCACCGCGGCCTGCGCGTCAGTTCCGCCGTGAGACGTTGCTATGGCACGGAATTGCCACGGACCATAGACGAACTGGGGGCTGGGTGGCCGGTAGATGTATCCCATTTGTCGAATTCGCGAACTAGCTTGATCAGTTGCGTGAGCAGCATTGACGCGTCATTCTTGCGATAGCTCATGATGATCGGCGAAATCATCTTCGGCTCATCGAGGTCGATAAAGCATACGTCGTCGCGCCCGAAGCGCCTCACGGAGGCAGGCACGATGCAGACCCCGCCACCAGAGGCGACAAGACCGAGCGCGGTCTGCAACTCCTTCGCCTCCATCGCGACCCGCGGCTCAATGCCTGCATCGCGATAGAATGAAAGAACTTGATCCGCGTAGCTCGGCCGCGGCGACTTGGGATAGACAATAAGAGGTTCGTCAGCGGTTGCGCGCAGCCGCAACTTTCCCTTCTTGGCCGCCAATTTGTGCCGGCGTGGTACCACAAGGCAGACGCGTTCTTCACGGATGACGCTACGGACGATCGCCTCATCGTCGAATCTCAGTCGGCCGAAACCTACATCGATACGACCGTCCTTTAGTGCTGCGACCTGCTCGAGCGTCGTCATCTCCAGAAGATTGATCTCTGCGCCGGGCATGATGATGCGGAAGCGGCGGATCAGTTCCGGAAGAGCGTCGTAGAGGGTGGATGCGACAAAGCCAATGTTGAACTGTAATACCGTGCCTTTGGCGATCCGCTTGGTCATCGCGCGCATCTCATCAATGCGCTGCAGGATCTGGCGTCCCTGTTCGAACAGATATCGTCCGGGCTCTGTCAACGTAAGCGGTCGCCCACGATCGAGCAGACGCACGCCCAGTTCGTCCTCGAGCTGCTGTACTTGGCGGCTTAACGGTGGTTGCGCAATGTGGAGTTTCTCGGCGGCGCGACTGAAGGAGCCCTCCGCAGCCACGGTGGTGAAGTAGCGCAGATGACGGAGCTCCATGGGAACAGCCCTCCAATCGCGTCCATACCTCTCGAGTATTGAGATAGACACAATCGATCCTTCGCTTCAAGCTGATCCGGCAACCCCTCCCGCTCGCGGAAACGCGACGCGTCATTCAACGGAGCGCCGACGCGGTGCGGACCGGCTGGGAGGACAACATTGGGATCGGCAAGCATCGGCTCATCCGACAACGCCGAAACATGGATGTAGGCCGCGACGCGGGCTGTGCTTGACCGTCGAGCGACATAGTACCCGACGTGTCCCTCCGATGAGGAGGGGAATTGGGCGGGCACCATACCCCGCAGGTATGAATATAGACTGAGGCGGTCCTGTTTCGATCGGATGTTACGCCCTAGGGTGGTCTCGCTTCATCCACCATCGTGGCGGCGGCAGTCTCGCCAGGACTGCCTCCCGTTGCGATCCTAGCAGCTTCTCCAGCCAGGAATGCGCCGTGATCGTTTGCAGTTGCAACGTCCTCAGCGAGCTCGAGATTAGATCTGCGATCGCAAGCGTCGCACCGTGCCCGCGGGTCAGTCGCGTGTACGCCTTGCTCGGCTGCACGGCGAAGTGTGGCCACTGCGCCTGCACCATCCTCAAGGAAATCCGAAGCTTCGCGCCTGTGGATCGAACCGCAATTGGAGCGGCCAGCGCCTAAAATCCCTAGATCGGCGTGAAGGGCTGAAAGTCGATCACCGATCCAAGTGCTTAACCGCAGGGCTGCGCGCAGTGAATTCGATGCGGCTTGAACTCTGCGAGCCGCCTCTGACCTGAAGATCGAAGCGCTATCCCGATGCACGTGTGCTCCAAGGCCGACAATCACAACAATGTTTAGCATGTCTCAACGGGCTAGCAATCGCCGGCCGGGTAAACCGAGTGCTCATGGGACACCTTGACGTAGAGAAAGAGACGACCGTCAGCCATTGGCTCCAGCGAGGCGGGTCGCCTTGCTTTTCGAGAGGGTGACCGATCGGGGCGGCTATCGAAGGTCCCTGGCGGCGGACGACACACCGATACTCGTTGTCGAACGTACGGAAAAGCAGAGGTGACCATTGTCCCATCTGAAGCCGTATACCTCACGGGTATAATATTGGACCCAATCGGTCTTTGCCATCGATGCCGCAAATATCTAGTTTTCAGCCAAGAAATGCGAATTCGAGGATGCGCCGGTGACGAGCAAAGCTGCCCAGATCGATACCTTTATAGTCGATGTGCCCACGATAAGGCCTCACGTCCTGGCGATGGCCACGATGCGCAGCCAAGCCGTCGTTCTGGTCCGGATCACCTGCTCAGACGGTGTCATCGGGATCGGCGAGGGCACCACGATCGGTGGTCTGAGCTACGGCGAAGAAAGCCCGGAAGGCATCAAGCTTGCAATCGATACCTATATCGCGCCGGTCCTGAAGACCTGTGAAGTGTCCCGTGTCGCCGAGACAATGTCGAAGATCGGTCGCAGCGTCGTCGGCAACCATATCGCCAAGTGCGCGATCGAGACCGCGCTGCTTGATGCCGCCGGCAAGCGTCTCGGCGTGCCCGTCTCCGAACTGATCGGCGGGGGACGCGTACGCGACCGCCTGGCGGTGGCCTGGACGCTCGCGAGTGGAAATACAGCGCGCGACATCGAGGAAGCCGAGGCGATGATCGAGGCCAGGCGACATTCGATCTTCAAGCTGAAGATCGGCAAGCGCAGCGTGGCCGACGATGTCGCGCATGTTGCGGCGATCAAGAAAGCTATTGGAAACCGGGGCAGCGTCCGCGTCGACGTCAACCAAGGCTGGGACGAGGCACAGGCCGACGCTGGCATGAAGATGCTGGAAGACGCCGGCTGCGACCTGGTCGAACAGCCGGTCGCCCGCGACGCGCTTGCCA
This sequence comes from Bradyrhizobium sp. UFLA05-125, assembly GCF_059803515.1. Classification (NCBI taxonomy): domain Bacteria; kingdom Pseudomonadati; phylum Pseudomonadota; class Alphaproteobacteria; order Hyphomicrobiales; family Nitrobacteraceae; genus Bradyrhizobium; species Bradyrhizobium sp. UFLA05-125. The sequence goes on from NZ_JBANBJ010000084.1 coordinate 16,169, forward strand.
CCATGGCGCGTCTGTCCGCGCGGCACGGCATCCCGCTGATGGCCGACGAGGCGCTACATGGTCCCCGCGACGCGTTCCGTGTTGCCGCCAGCGCCGCCGCCCGCGTGTTCGCCGTGAAGATCGCCCAGTCGGGCGGACTGCATGCCGGTCGCGACGTCGCGGCCATCGCCGATGCCTCAGGGATTGGTCTCTATGGCGGCACCATGCTCGAGGCGGGTGTCGGCACCGCAGCTTCCGCCCATCTCTTCGCGACGTTTCCCAAGCTCGCCTGGGGTACCGAGCTGTTCGGCCCGCTCCTGCTCACGGAGGAGATTTTGGCCGAGCCGCTGGACTACGCCGACTTCTCGCTGGGGGTGCCGACGGGGCCTGGTCTCGGGATCGCGCTCGACGAGGACAAGATCGCCCGGTTTCGTCGGGACCGCACCGCGCCAACCTTGCATGTCGTCGCAGCGAAGGGAGCGTGACGCATGCTCACGATGGTTGAGATGAACGTCCGTGTCCCGATGGACTTTAACAAGGATGAAGCCGCACGCCTCAAGGCTCGCGAGAAAGATCGGTTTCAGGAGCTCCAGCGTGCCGGCAAGTGGCGCCACATCTGGCGCGTCGTCGGCCACTACGCGAACGTCAGCATCTTTGATGTCGAGAGCAACGCCGAGCTTCACGACATCCTGATGAGCCTTCCGCTCTATCCGTTCATGGAAATGAAGGTCACGCCGCTATGCCGGCACCCTTCCTCAATCTACGACGACGAGCGCTGAAACGTTTCGAACGACGAACGTCCGTATGCCGGACTTATAACCAAGGGAGAGACGACATGGATACGAGCTTCGTGAAGACTGCGAACGTCCAGGCATTGATCGACAAGGCGGCGGGCCTCAATCAGCCCGGCGGGGATGCGCGCCTGAAGGCCATCGTCCGCGACATCGTCGAGGCCGGCGCCGAGATCATCGTCCGGCACGACATCAGCGAGGACGACTTCTGGGGCGCCATCAATTTCCTGCAGAAGGGCGCGCCGGAGTTCGGTCTGCTGGTGCCAGGTACGGGCCTCGAGCACTTCCTGGATCTATTTATGGATGCGAAGGACGCGGAAGCAGGCCGCACTGGCGGTACGCCGCGCACCATCGAGGGGCCCCTTTACGTCTCCGGCGCGCCGCTTGAGGAAGGCGATGTCAATCTGACAAAGGATCCGGACGAGACTGGCAGCCTGTACATGAGGGGGCGCGTTACCGGTCCGGATGGCGAACCGGTCACGGACGCGATCCTGCACGTCTGGCACGCCAACTCACAGGGCTGGTACTCGCACTTCGACCCGACCCGTGAACAGACGCCGTTCAACAACCGCGCGCGCATCAAGCTCGGCGCCGACGGAAAATACTCTTTCCACTCCAAGATGCCGAACGGCTATTCCGTGCCGCCCGGCGGCGCCACCGACACGCTGATGAAGGCGATCGGCCGCCACGGTCATCGCCCGGCACACGTCCACTTCTTCATCGAAGCGCCCGGTTACCGGAAGCTGACGACGCAGATCAACTTCGGCGACGATCCGCATGCGGCTGACGACTTCGCGTTCGCCACCCGCGACGGTCTGCTGCCGGTCCCGCAGCGCCAGGGCGACAGCGCCTACATCAACTTTGACTTCCAGCTCCAGCGCGCCGGCGACGGTTCCGACGAGCACCTTTCCAGCCGCCCGCGTGCCGAGGCTGCCTAAGCCCCGGTAGCGCTGCGACACGGCAACAAATACGAAGAGGAGAGGAAACTATGACGACACTGCTGGAGCGCATCGACGGCGCGGTGGTCGAAGACAAGGAGCGCGGGCTCTTCCGGTGCCGGCGCGACATCTTCACCGATGCTGAGATGTTCGAGCTGGAGATGAAGCACATCTTCGAGGGCAACTGGGTGTTCCTGGCGCACGAGAGCCAGATACCTGAAAACAACGACTATTTCAGCGCCTGGATCGGCCGCAAACCGATCATGATCACCCGCGATAAGGCAGGCGAGCTCCATGCGATGATTAATGCCTGCGCCCATCGCGGCGCAATGCTATGCCGGCGAAAGCACGGCAACAAGGGCAGCTTTACCTGTCCATTCCACGGTTGGACCTTCAGCAATTCGGGCAAGCTCCTCAAGGTTAAGGACGGCAAGACTGGCGACTACCCGGCCTCGTTCAACACCCACGGCTCGCACGACCTGGCGAAGGTTCCGCGCTTCGAGAGCTATCGCGGCTTTCTGTTCGGCAGCCTCAATCCGAACGTCGCTTCCCTCGAGGAGCATCTGGGCGGCGCGAAGGCCGTGATCGACCAGATCGTCGACGGGGCGCCTGGCGGCATCGAGGTGCTGCGCGGTAATTCCTCCTACATCTACGACGGCAATTGGAAGCTCCAGATGGAGAACGGCGCCGATGGATATCACGTGAGCTCCGTGCATTGGAACTACTCGGCGACCATGGGCCATCGCAACTATGAGAACGAGGGCACCAAGACGGTCGACGCCAACGGCTGGTCCAGGAGCGTGGGCGGGGTCTACGGCTTCGAGAACGGACACATCCTGCTCTGGACCAATCTGCTAAATCCCGAAGTCCGGCCCGTCTTCAATCACAAGGACGAGCTCGAAGCGCGTCTCGGCAAGGATCGCGCCGGCTTCATCATCGGTCAGACCCGCAATCTCGGAATCTATCCGAATGTCTACCTCATGGACCAGTTCTCGACGCAGATCCGTGTGGTGCGGCCGATCAGCGTCGACGAGACCGAGGTGACCATCTACTGCTTCGCGCCCAAAGGAGAGGACGCGAAGGAACGCGCGACCCGCATCCGGCAATACGAGGACTTCTTCAACGTCTCCGGCATGGGCACGCCGGACGATCTGGAAGAATTCCGTGCTTGTCAGACCGCCTATGTCGGCGCCGGCGAACTCTGGAACGACCTCAGTCGGGGCGCCGTCCATTGGATCGACGGCCCGGATGAGAACGCCAGGGCGATCGGCCTCGAGCCGCTGCTGAGCGGCGAACGCAGCGAGGACGAAGGCCTGTTCGTGCGCCAGCATGAGTTCTGGGCCAAGTCGTTGCGCCAGGCGGTCCTGCGACATGGCGGCGAAGCGGCAGGCGACGTCGTTGCGTTGCGGGGAGAGGCCGCATGAGCATCGCAACCGCCAGCACGCTCGTGCCCATCAGCAATTTCGATCTCGAACAGGTCCGCTCCTTCCTCTTTCGTGAGGCGCGGCTGCTGGATGACCGGCAGTGGGACGAATGGATCAAGCTCTATTCGCCCAAGGCCAGTTTCTGGATGCCGGCGTGGGACGACGACGACCTCCTCGTCGAGGACCCGCAGCAGCATATCTCGCTGATCTACTATCCCAACCGGGAGGGGCTGGAAGATCGCGTCTTCCGCATCAAGACCGAGCGGTCCGGCGCGAGCACGCCGGAGCCGCGTACCAGCCACAATGTCTCGAATGTCGAAATCTTGGAGAAGCGCGACGGCGAGCTCGACCTGCGCTTCAACTGGCACACGCTCAGCCACCGCTACAAGAAGACCGACAGCTTCTTCGGTGCCGCCTTCTACACGCTGGATACGCGCGGTGAGGAACTGCGGATCCTGACCAAGAAGGTCGTGCTCAAGAGCGACTACATCCACCAGGTCATCGACATCTATCACATCTGACGCCGCTCGTTGGGATCGCCGGAGAGCAAGACATGACTTATCGCGTAGCACTCAATTTCGAGGACGGGGCCACCCGTTTCATCGATTGCAACCAGGGCGAGAAGGTCCTGGACGCGGCCTATCGCAACAAGATCAACCTGCCGATGGACTGTTCGGATGGCGTTTGCGGCACCTGCAAATGCCGCTGCGAGCAGGGTGAATACGATCTCGGCGACGAATATCTCGACGACGCCTTGAGTCGAGCCGAGTCCGACGAGGGACTGGTGCTGACCTGCCAAATGGTGCCGTCCTCGGATTGCGTCATCGCCGTGCCGGTTCCGTCCACCGCCTGCAAGGTTAAGCCCGCTGAACATGGCGCCGAGGTGAGCTCGGTCGAACTTGTCTCGGACAGCACGATCATCCTGAGGCTCAAGCTCGACAGACCGGACGCGTTGGGATTCCTGCCTGGCCAGTACGTGAACCTCACGGTGCCCGGGACGAGCCAGCTTCGTTCCTACTCGTTCAGTTCGAAGGTGGGGGCGAGTGAGGCCAGCTTCCTGATCCGCAACGTGCCGGGCGGTCTGATGAGCGGCTGGCTCGCGAGCGAGGCCAAGGCCGGCACCAGGATGACGTTTGTCGGACCACAAGGAAGCTTCTTCCTACGCGCGGTCGACCGCCCGGTCGTGATGCTCGCCGGCGGTACGGGCCTCGCGCCGATCCTGTCGATGCTCGAAGTCCTCGCCGACCAAGGCACCGACCAGCCGGTGCATCTGATCTACGGCGTCACCAATGATGGTGATTTGGTCGAGATCGAGCGGATCGTAGCGCTTGCCAAGCGACTGCCGACGCTCACCTGGGCGACCTGCGTCGCCAACCCGGATACCACCCATCCGCTGAAGGGCTATGTCACGGCGCATCTTGCGGACGAGTATCTCAACGACGGCGACTGCGACGTCTATCTGTGCGGTCCGCCGCCGATGGTGGAGGCGGTGCGGATGTTCTTCACAGAAAAGAGGGTGAGTCCCTCGCATTTCTTCTACGAGAAGTTCTCTGCGACCGAAGCGCTGGCAGCATGATCTTTGAAGGGCGCTTTGCCGGAAAGACGCTGGTCGTGACCGGTGCCGCTCAAGGCATCGGACGTGCCGTGGCACTGCGGGCCGCGGCTGAGGGCGGCAACGTCCTGTTCGTCGATCGTGCGGACTTCGTCGGTGATGTCGCCTCGGAAGCGGGTGTCAGAGGCCGCGGCTTCGAATGCGATCTCGAAACCCACGAGGGTGCTGAAGCCGCCATGGCCGAGGCCATCAGGCACTTCGGTGCCATCGATATCCTTATCAACAACGTCGGCGGCGCAATCCGGATGCGACCTTACCACCGGTTCGAGCCGCAGCAGATCGAGGCAGAGATTCGGCGCTCGTTAATGCCCACCTTGTGGTGTTGCCACGCCGTGATTCCGCACCTCACCCAGCGGGGCAGGGGTACGATCGTGAACGTCTCATCGAACGCGACGCGCGGCATTCACCGGGTGCCATACTCGGCGGCAAAAGGGGGAATCAACGCGATCACTCAAAGCTTGGCGATGGAGTACGCGTCGGGCAACATACGCGTCGTCGCGACGGCTCCCGGTGGCACAGAGGCGCCGCCGAGGCGAGTGCCGCGCAACGCCGATGGCGACACGGCTGAAGAAAAGGGATGGATGAACAAGGTCGTCAAGCAGGTTAAGGAATCTAGCTTCCTTGGGCGGTACGGCTCAATCGACGAGCAGGTCGCACCAATCCTGTTCTTGGCGTCGGATGAAGCAAGTTATGTCACAGGCAGTATCTTGCCCGTCGCCGGTGGCGACCTCGGGTAACTCTGCGACGTCGTTCCGCGCGCAAGGTCCACGGTTGGACCTTGAGCGAGGTCGCCGAGCGTGCTGGGATCTCGATCGCCCGTTGGCAGCTACCGGCCTTGTGACCGCCAAGGCGGAGGTCTCCGATGTCCGCGTCGGGTCACAAGCGGCGATCCGGGCACGCACACCCCAGCGTCCGGCTTGCCGCCGACAGCCGCCATGACAATGGCTTGAGCGCCGTTCAGCATAGGGCCATCAACAGCAGACCTTTGGCCATCATTGCCCTGCAAATTTCCCATCACGGACTATTCGTTACTACTCACGCGGCGCAGGGATTCGAGGTCACCTGGTGCTGCCTCCGGCGCAACGCAGGCCACGTGGCGACTCGCCGAAGCGCGCCCGGAACAATCGATTGAAATGCGAAACGTCCGAGAAGCCGGCTTCTAACGCGATGTCGGAAATTCGCTGCGTGCTTGCGTGAGACTCAGTTAGCAGTTCGAGCGCCCGCTGGAGACGCAACTCATTCACGTGCCGGGTGAACGATGATCCTGATGACGCGATCAGTCGCTGCAGATAGCGAGGTGAGATGCCTTGGCAGCGCGCTACCATCTCGACGCTAAGCTCTGGCTGCTGAAAGTGCGCGGCGATGTAATCGAGGGTGGCGCTGCAGCGCGCAGCCACGACCGCGTTCACGTTGCTCTCCCCTAAGGGAGTGCATTCGCCGATCGCGAGCGCCACGAGATCATAGATGTGAGCCAGGACCGCATCACGCAGCCTGGGGGCGGCCAGGGCCCGATCCTTGAATGCCGACTTTAGATAAGCCATGAGGAGCCGGAGCGCTTCAGTTCGGTGTGAAATCGGCCGCATGGCGAGGCTTTCGACATTCGCCACGCGCTGTGCAAGTGCGTGGCGGGGCACGGCCAGACCGAATAGCAATCCGTCGACATAGGTGACGTTGGCGGGCTCCGAATGCAGAATTGCGGCTGCGTCGCCGGCGCGAAGCTCAACTTCCTGGCAGCGCTGCGACAGCAGACTTCTGCCGGGAGCGCAAACGATGATTCCAATCGAGTCGTCACTATCAGCGATGCTCGCTTGCAAGCGCTTGAACCGCATGGAGGAGCCTTTCAATGCGAGGCGGCGCAACCCCCGGACCGCTTGCAGCGTTGCGTCGGCCTGAAACGGAACGTCCGACAATGGCTCGATATCGACGTGGACTATGCCTCGCCCAAAGCTCTCGCGCCAAATAGGGACTCTCATCCGTTCCGGAATCTCGCGCGTCGAGAATCGATGCGATGCGAATTCGGCTGCATCCGTGGACATGGGGACCTCCAGCCCTGATAAGACGTTGGGATCAAATGCTGCGACAAATTACTGTCGGTATCTGTGATTTGCAGATCGCGCACTGACATGCTCTTGGGCCGTGCGCATTAGTCCAAGAAGTTGCACTATTGACCTGCTAGTCTCATTCACCTGTGATCGATGCTGATGTGAACGGGTTCACGCGGTGGCCGGAAAATTACGCCTATAGTGACTGCGAAAGTCGTGATGCAAAATCTCCTTCAGGAGAAGACGGTCGTGATGGGTCTATCTCTCGATCGAACTCACACCGCTTATCGCACGTGCCAGATCTCTTTACCACTTTTTCCCGATCTCTGGTGCTTTGGTTTTAATGATGCTAGAGTAGAGCTGCGTTAGATCCCGTTGGGGATCCGACGTGAACGGATAGTGGGCTTACGGACTTCCGCCCGTTGATTTGAAGATTGGAATACTGGAATTGGAATGCTCGAGCGCCAGTGCCCTGCCCATGGATACATCCAAAGTACAGCGGGCATGATTGAGTTGACGCACTACCCTCCGTTCTTTCCGATGACTCGGAGGCGGGTCTTCTTTCTAGTCAGAACTGTTGTTGTGCAGGTTCGCTAAGGGCCGGTAAGCGACGGCGGATGTGAGCGGCTTCACATCTGGTGAGGCCGTGTGGCCGCAGCGTGACTGCACGTCTTGTTTTCAATTTAACCTTTCGAGAGGTTAGATTGCCATGAGGCCGAACACACCGTGCGAATATGCCCCGTCGCATTGTTCGATAGGATGGCGCCGTAGCGCTGTCATTATTGCGACGCTCTTCATCGCGTGGATAGTTTGGTTTGCAGGCGAAGCTCGCGCGCAATGCTCGGCGCGGGACGTCCTATCGAACCGACTGAGGTCCGAGACTCCATTAGCGAGTACGCCAAAAAGTCCAATCAGATCTGCCGCCGATGCCTCGGTGTGGAAGACAATCAAGGTAGGTACCTTCGCGGATCCCGTAGCCCTCACTAACGCGTTGCATGCAGCCGGTTGTGGGATCGGAGAAGCGGCCGGCGAAATTCTTGCCCGACCAGCTTTTGCTCTCAGCGACACTAAAAGAAATGTGAATCTCGTTGCAATATCGGCGGCCGATCTCGGCTTTCGGACCGATACTGTACCGCTTGCCGAAATTTATGCCCGCGCTCAACAGGTGGGTTTTGGACTCGCGGCCGCAGAGATCGCGCCACAACTAAGGCTTCAATATTTTGATCAGCCGATTGGTGAATTTCTCATCATCGGAATGGAGCCAATCAAGACATGGAAGGGCGAGCCTGTCATTCTAACGGTAGCCAATGGCGGGGCAGGACTCATCCTCATCGGCCAAGACGGCCGCGCTAATACACAGATCTGGGCGGCATCCCATTTTCTATTCGTGCGGCCTGATGGAGCCGATTCGCTCAAGGCAGCCGCAGCGCGACTGCGCGAGAAATACAGTGCATCCGATGAACCTTTGTAGGGTTTGCAATGCCCTACAGTGAACAGCTTCACATAGTAGCTTCCGGAGCCGGGCTAATCTGAGCACGGAAATTTGCGTGAAGCAGAAGTCCTGCAGGTGAAATTGCGTTTCCGAGTGTCAGAAATTTGGAGCAAGACGTCTTTTGGAAGTGGACCTCCGAACAAATTCCAAGGAGCTTTTCCTATGGATTATTTCAGTGAGGATTCCGCACACGTTACCAATGGCTTTTTGCTGAACGAACCAGCTGCGAGCAGCCACGAAGACAGGCTCACTCAGAAGCGTTGGGTGAAGGCCGTGCTGGTCTTCTATGCCTGTTTGTTCCTGGTTGGCGCGACCGTGGTTGGCGTCCACAAGGGCATACGCACGTCAGGTGGCATAGAACAGCATGCCACCTTGCACGAAGACATTCGATCCAACCAGTAAGGCCTGATGCATTTTGCAAGTGAGGCTGTATTCGCCGTCATCTCGGCGCGCGCATCGCATGCCAAACTCGAAGGAGTTAGGTCATGGCAACCACAGAATATGCTCATTCCGCGCCACCAATTCAGGCGACACGAGACTACGACGGATGGATCGCTGCTGGTTATGGCATCCTAGGGTTAGTCGCGCTTGCTGCGATCTATTTTGCGTCGGGCGGTCCGGGAAACGGCGAGGTTGCGCTCGCCAGTATGTTAGCTATGCCATAATGTGATGGCGAATGATGCGAGGGCTTCTCATTCTCTTTGTTGCGTTTTCGCTCATGTTGGCCGCACGCGGCCAACATCAAACAGATTTCGTGCCGCGCCCGACCGCATTCATGCCACCCGTTAACGTGCCCTAGGTCGGCTTCCGGCGTTCGCCGCTCGCTTGGCTTGGCCGTAGGTAGCCGGCAACAGTGTATTGACAATATTCTCGTCGCGCGGCGGTCGATCGCGAACGCGCCGACCGGCTGATTTATCCTACAGTTATTTATTTACGGGTGTACAGCGGCCGGAGAGGGAGCGAAGTCGGCTCTGGTAAGCAGGCGAAGAACTCAACCTGAGCAAGTCCAGGCCGCTATGCGCCACCGAGCCGACCTTAACGAGAGCTGCGGCCACATCGCTGAATCCCTTTGCCTGTAGCGGCACCCGATGTCCGCTGCGATGTGTCTCAAAACTGGGCCCAGAAATCCCAGTTGATTTTGAAATAGCAATGCTCATGCCGCCGGCTTGCGACAGGGCCTCCCTCAGCAAACTGTGCATTGCGTGGTTCGCCCCGTCAGATGGGGACTAGGGCACAGGCTTCGGTCTTGCACTTTTGATCCGCGTAGCTCGGCCGCGGCGACTTGGGATAGAACCGCATCACAACGTCGCGCGAACATTTGGAATTAGGGGCGGTGCTCGCGCCCGCCCCTAGTTCGTATTGTTACTGCGTTGCCGGTTCGAGATGCCGGCGCAAGTCGTCGTTAATCTGGCCGATAGCCGCCTCGGTCGAGGGTACCTTACGGATCGCATTGAGCAGCACGAAATCATGAATCGTCCCGTTGTAGCGAACAGCGGTGACGCTCACGCCTGCATCCTTCAACTTCCTTGCGTAAGCCTCGCCTTCGTCTCGGAGAGGATCGTTTTCCGCAGTGATGACCAGTGCTGGCGGCAGGCCCTTGAGCTGGTCGATACTGGCGCGCAGTGGCGACACATAGGGATTATCGCGGGTCTTGGCGTCGGGAGCATAGAGATCCCAACCATATTTCATGAAGGCCCGCGCCAGGAAGCGGCCTGTTCCATACTCGCGATACGAGCCGGTATCAACACTGGCGTCGGTCGCTGGGATCAGGAGAGCCTGATAACTGATCTTGGCTCCGCCGCGGTCCTTGCTCATCAGAGCAAGCGCCGCCGCCATATTACCGCCGACAGAATTGCCAGCCACGGCGATGCGGCTGCCATCGGCACCGAATTCTTGGGCATGCTGAGCGACCCATTGCAGTGCCGTGTAGCATTGATCGAGTTGAGTGGGAAATTTTGCCTCGGGAAGGGACGTATATTCGACGAATACGCCGATCTGTCCTGAGCCGACGACGAGATCGCGCAGTAGACGCTGATGATTCTCGAAATTGCCGACGATCCAGACACCACCATGGATGAATAGTAGCACGCCCGGCGTGCCGCTGATCTGGGCCGGCTTCATGATGTACAGCTTCACCGGGCGGCCATCCTGACTAATAGTTTGCTCGGTCGTCGTAACTCCAGACATATCGATGGCTGTCTGGCGCTGCAGCTCGGTGAGGATCTGTTGCGGCTTTGGCTGGGGCAGCTCCCAGAATGGACTGGAGTCCTTGTTAATCTTGGCAAGAAACGAGCGAACTTGTGAATCGATCCGAGGATCGGTGGCGGCATCTGGGGCCGCGTGGGCTGTTTGAGTCATCAGGATGGCTCCGAGGCTGAGCGTTGCAAGTAAGGAGAGGGGTTTCATGATCAATCTCTGCGAGTGGGTTGCACGCAACCGCCCAGATAGTCCGCCGGCGGGGCCGGGGGCATCTGTCAAATGACCAGTCCGATGACAGATTGGTCGTCAGTTTTCCGGTTGGACGAAGCTGGCGATAATGGGTCGCAATCCCGATCGCGACGTGATGCCAGTTTTGGAGAAGATCCGGTGCAGGTGGTAACCGACCGTTCTGTGAGACAGATAAAGTCTCGCGCCGATCTCCTTGTTCGATAGGCCCTCGGCGGCGAGCTGTGCGACGTGAAGCTCTTGCGGAGTAAGCGTTTCCCAGACCTGTTCGGTCCGTCGGCGGCTGGCTTCACCCGAAGCACGCAATTCCTCCCGAGCGCGGTCGCTCCAGGGCGAAGCACCGAGCGCATCAAAGATGTTACGGGCCTCACGGAGTGGAGTCCTCGCGTCGGCTGATCTACGTTGGCGGCGCAGCCACCCGCCATAAGCGAGGAGTAGACGCCCCCGCAGAAACGGCCACTTCTCTGCCGCCGGCCCAAGACCTCGCAAGAAAAACTGCTCAGCATCTTCGGGTGCGGCAAGTAGCGCCCTGCCGTAGTGCAGCATAGTCGCGATCCACGGCACCGGCGTTGGTGCCGTGACGCGCTCCACCTCATCGACCGCACCACGAGCCGTGTCGGCGTTACCGGAATAAACGGCCGCTTCCACAAAATCCGCGAGCCCATAGAACTCAATGCCGGAATTAAAAGCTGGATCGCCAGGTGCGAAAATGCGTCGCAAATGTTCGTAAGCCAACCAATGCTGCCCGGCTCCGATGGCGGACACGCCTCGTGCGACTTGCAGTAATGCCTGCAAGAAACCGGCGCCGATGGACAGCAGCAAGCGCTCTGCCTGCGCCGCATATGCTTCCGATTGCTCCAGATGACCTTGCATTCCGGCAAGCCTGGCTTTCAGAATCGTGGCACCGGCGATCCAGAGAGGTTCGTTCGTCTCTTCGCCAAAGCGGACGGCTTCCTCGGCCTCTCTCATCGCGCCGGTCCAATTGCCGACCTCCATTTCGGCATGCGCTTGCGTGCAAAGAACGCGCGCGAGATCGCCGAGCCGCCCTTGCGCACGCAGCGCGGCATTGACGCCAGCGAGATAGCCTACATTGAGGTCGAAAGCCCCAATGCAATTGGCGGTCGTTCCGAGTATTCTCGCGATGGCGGGATCGTCGCTTCCCCGTTCAAAAAGACTCTGGAGCCTGCTGCGCACGTCGTGTCCGCGTCGAAGCGGCTCGACATAGGCGAGTGTTGCGATCAGGCGGGGGTCGGTGTCCGCCAACTCCAGGCTGTTTGCCGCAACCAGAACCTTGGCACGGATGTCGTCACTTGCATTGGTCCACCAGCAGCGTTGGGCGGCACGCCACAGGAAATTGCTTGCCAGCCCCTTCGCCCCGGCAGCATTGGCCTTGTTGGCGAAACCAAGCAAAGCGGGGATTTTGGCGGCATCGTAGACGGCCAGCGGCTGGCCAATCTCGCGACACCAGCCAATCCGCATAGCCATGAGCTGATCAGTTTCGTCGACATCGATCTGACGTAGCAGATGTTCCAGCAAGTCCGGCTTGCCGAGATCGGCGGTAAGTTCGGACGCACGCAACAGCCGCTCGCTCCTGGTCTTTGCCGTGCTGCTCAATCGCGCGGCATTCTCAAGCACCTCGATCGCCATGGCGACGGCGCCCTTTCGAAGCGCTCGCGTTGCCATTTGATCGTGTTCGCTCGCGAGTTCTTCATCCGGTCCGATGGTCGCTGCTGCCCGATGCCACAACTGGCGGTCCAGCTGATCCTGAATAACAGCCGCAAGCGCCGCGTGAATCCTTTGGCGCAGAGCCAGATCGGCGGTCTGGTGCACCGCGGAACGAACGAGCGGATGCCGAAACCGCACTTCCGCTTGGTCAATCTCGATCAGCTTGGCGGCGATCGCCGGCGCTAAGGCATCGACGCCGATCCGCTCACCCAGTACCGCTTCACCGGCGTGCAGGGTTTCGTGGAGTGACGTTCCATCGTTTTCCGCCGCCACGAACAATAGAGTACGGGTCGTATCAGGAAGATCGGACACGCGATTTGAGAAGGCGCGCTCCAGGCGCTCCGTCAGCGGAAGCCACGGGGTGCCTTGGGCATCCGCTGCCCGCTCGTCGCGCGGCAGTTCCACGAGCGCCAGTGGGTTGCCGGCAGCCTCTTTGAGGAAGCGGTGCCGCAGGCCGACAGAAAGGCCTGGTGCGTGGAAGTCCAGCAGGCGCTCGGCGTCGGCATCGTCAAGTCCCGACAGTCGGTGCCGAATGGTAGAAGCATCTCCGAAGGAGCGACTGAACCCGTCGCGCATAGCCACGAGGAGAACGATGGGATCCGAACTCAGCCTGCGCGATACAAAGGCGAGCACGTCAAAGGTTGCCTGGTCCAGCCATTGCGCATCGTCGGCGATAAGAAGGATAGGCTTGTGTATCGCGCTTTCGGTCAAAAGATTCAACATGGCGAGCGCCACGAGAAAGATGTCGGGCGAGCCTAGGTCATCATGCATGCCGAAGGCGGTCAGCAATGCGGATCGCTGGCGAGGAGCCAAATCCGAAGCGCGCTCCATAAGGGGGCGCAGTGCTTGTTCGAGGGCTGCATACGGCAGGTGGACTTCGGCGAGAACGCCGGTCATGCTCAGCACCGAGACACCGCGTTCTCTGGCCTGGTGCCTAGCCCTTTCGAGGAGCGCAGATTTGCCAATTCCCGGCTCGCCGGTGATAACAAGTGTCGATCCGGCTCGATTGATCCGTTCAATCAGCCCATCGATCATGGTGATGTCTTGCTCTCGGCCCTGCAACACATTGAACGCCGATCGGGCGGTAACAGTGCGCCCCCTCGGGCCCCGCAAGTCGGCTTTTTTCCCCCGCTTTGCCATCCGACAACCGTTAAAGATGTGGCAGTAACAATCTCTTAGCTGCCTGGTCATCTTACCATGCGCCCGGGACCACTGCAGGACCAAATCCGGCGCATGCTTGAACTCGACGTCAACTTGTTGCCCATCAGCGAAGTGGCGGCCGTGCTCATTGAGGTCCGCTCAGTGGGGCATCGCTGACTGAATTTGCTCCCGCTGAGTTCTTCGCATTTTGCCCCAACTGCGACGAGGGGATGCCAGTTCGGTTCTATCAAGGTGCTCGGGAGCCGCTATAATGTCGTTTCTTGAACGATGGGACGAATATGAGGCGGCGGGAATTCATCACTCTTCTCGCGAGTTTCGCCATTGCGATTGCGTTGTCGCGCGCCATCGAAACGGCGATTGCGATGCGTGGATGGGAGCCCGGCGGAGGTCTCGTCGTTCAATCGGATGGATTTATGTTTGTCCATCGTGCAAAGGTCATATCGCTGGCAACGCAACACCATGTTCCTTCGGTTTCAGATCGAACGCTTCCTACCGAACAGGGCGGGCTACTCTCGTATGGCCCAGTAGACGATGACCTGTTTGTTGGGGCCGCCCTCTACGTCGATCGCATCCTCCACGGCATGAACCCGGCAGAGCTTCCGGTTCAGGTGCCGACTAAATTCGAGCTGAGATTAAATCTCAAGACTGCAAAGATGCTCGGCCTTACGATCCCGCCGTCAATCATGACCCGCGGCGACGAGGTTATTGAATGATCCTGCGCTGCATGAGTTCGATGTTGCCCTAAGCTCAACAGCGCTCAAGCCATTGTCACGGCGGCGATCGGCGGTTAGCCGGACGCCGAGTGCGCTTGCCTTGACCGCCGCTTGTGACCTGGGGCGGCGGAACATTCCGCGTCGACGCATGCCGCCATACGCTTGATCAAGTGAAAATGCACATAACCCAAAGATATCCTTTTTGCTCCCACAGGCCCGCCGCCACGGTGGTAATCTCGTATCCATTAGCGTGGTCCTTAGAAGAGCGATATATGCGGCGGCGGGAGTTCACTAAGCTTGTAGTATCAAGCGTCGTCACATTGTCGCAGATCGACGCGCGCGCACAGCAGTCGCCCCCGGTTATCGGCATCCTAGGAAGCTCAACGGCCGACGACTATAGTCCAATGATAGCCGCCTTCCGGAAAGGGCTGAGCGAAACCGGCTATTTCGAGGGAAAGAGCGTTGGCTTCGAATACGCATGGGCTGACGATCACTATGATCGGCTCCCCGCGCTGGCCGCCAAGCTAGCCGATCGACGGGTTAGCCTGATCTTAGCAGCAGCAACACCGTCGGCGGTGGCGGCAAAGTCGGCGACCTCAATTATCCCTATCGTATTCGCGATCGGCGGCGACCCGGTTAGGACCGGGCTGGTGGCTAGCCTCAATAGCCCGGGCGGAAATGTAACTGGCGCGGCGCATATCAACGTCGATACAGCGCCGAAACGGCTGGAACTTCTGCACGAGCTGTTGCCGAGCAGGACTTCGCTTGGACTACTGACGAACCCGACTAATCCGCTCACGTCCTCAGTTGAGAGCGAAGTAAGAGCCGCGGCCGAAGCCTTGGGTATCAAGCTGACTACATTTCACGCGAACACGGACGAAGAGATCGAGGCAACCTTCCAGAACGCTGCCGGGCTCGTCGCCGGCATAGTGATTGGCACAGACCCGCTGTTTACGAGCCGCGCCATGGTGTTGGGCGCGAAGTCCCTCGAATTCAAGCTTCCGGCCGTCTATCAGTACCGAGACTTTGTGGCAGCTGGCGGCATAATGAGCTTCGGCGGCGACATCAAGGATTCCTATTATCATGCGGGAATCTACGCCGGACGAATACTCAACGGCGAGAAGCCGGCCAATCTTGCCGTGCAACTTTCGACACGGGTGGAACTCTTCATAAACCTAAAGACTGCCAAGGCTCTCGGATTAGAGCCACCCGTGGCGTTGGTTGTACGCGCCGATGAGGTGATCGAATAAGGGGCAGGATTACTCGCCTGGGTTTGGATGTCGGCGTCACGGGAGGGGGGGAGGCTATTCTGGGGGGCTTGCGCCGACGAGCCATATCGGGCCAGGCGCGCTGCGTGGGACTTTCGTAGGTGCAAGCGGCAACGCGTCGCTGGGTTTGGGACTTGGCGCCAATGTGCTTGTAGGAGGATCCCACCGTACGATCTCGCTGCAACCGTTGTCGGTCGAGGGACAATTTGGTGTCAATCTGGCGGTAGGGGTAGCGGGCCTGAGGCTCTACTAGCCGGCAGGCTCGCTACGTCTTAAGCGCGCCGACCGTCGGCACTTGGCGCACGCGGGAGTCTGATCCGCGGCGATGGGCGGGATCGGTGCCCGAGCGCAGGTCACACGGATCAGATATCGGTTCGTTTTGATGTGCAGATGACCGACACGCGGGGAAAACTGGCAGGGCCGGCTTCACGCCGACCGGACATGCAACTTCGTTGGGTGATTTTACTTAGTCGATTACCCCACGAGCCGCAGCCGACCGTGGTCGGTCTGCTTGTGAGGGTAGCATTCGCTGGCCCAAAGCGGCTTCGGTTGGGAAGGCCACAGCCGGAGCAAATCGAAAAAGATCCCCTTAGACCAACTGAGAATTAGGCGTGCTGTCCTGCTCGCTGCGGCAGGGCAAATACAAGCGCTGCAATCGCGAACGCCAGGGCAATGGAGGCCGTGTAGCGACTGAGAGCCATGCCGCCGTGATCCAGCGGCTTGTCCAGGAAATCGCCGACGGTCGCGCCGAGCGGCCTGGTCAGCACGAACGCGATCCAGAATAACAGAGTGCGGGACGTTCTGGTCCACAAGTAAGCGGCGGCAACGATCGCAATGCCGGCGGCGAAGACGATGGCACCGCCGCGATAGCCGAGCCCCGTCGAATCCGCCATCCAGTCGCCAAGGGCCGTTCCAAGCGTCTGCGAGAATAGGATCGTGATCCAATAGAAGGTCTCAGCCGTCTTGCTGTTGATCGATGCGATCGAGACCGACCCCATCGTTCGGTACCAGATTGCGAGTGATGCAACGAGCAGACCCGCGAGTAGAGACGAGCCACCGAGATAACCGATGCCGAGCGATCGATCGACGAAGTCGGCGAATGTCGTGCCGACGGTCGTGGTGGCGACAATGACGGCCCAATATAGAAATGGATGGAACCGCTTGGCTGCCATCTGTGCGGCGACAGCGATAGCGAACGCGATGGCGAATATTGCGGTGCCGACGAGATAACCGAGATCCATCGACATGGTCACGGCATCGCCACCGGTTCCGCCGAGTGTCGTTGCCAGAATCTTGATGATCCAAAAACCCAGCGTGACCGCAGGGACTTTGCCGACGTCATTGGCGACAGCGTTGTCGTTCATTAAATTCATGAGGACCTTACTCCAGGAAGAGGTCGGCGACGGTCGGAACCATCACCGGATAATGTTCGAGATGACGGGAGAGGCCTCAGGCCTTCATCGAATCCATGACCGACAGCAGGTCGGCGAGCGCCTTTTTGCATTTTTCGGTGTCAGGATTGCTTTCGCGAAGCGCCTCGAGAGCCCGATCGATAGCCTTGTCGACGATGTGCCAGTCGGCTGCCGCGCGTGGCTTCAGTCCCGCTTCCGCCTCGTCCCATCGGGTCTCCAGGTCCTTGATGCGCGTTTTTGCGCCAGCGAGGTCGCCCTTGTCGACGAGAGCCGCCACGTCGGCGGCGATGCTGCGGAATGGAATCAGGTCACCAAGCTTAGGTTGAGCAGCTTCCGCCCGGGGGAGGAGGGAGACTGCGCTCTCACCGTAAGGAAAGGATTGAGCTAGGGTGACTGCAAAGATTGCCGTGGCGCATTTGGATATTGTCATGGTTGCACTCCTTGGATGGTGGATTTGCAGCGTCCGGATGGGGAATTCATTCGCCGACGAAGGCGCTGCGGCTCCGGGCGCGCTCAAACGTCAGCCACGCGACCAGCGCAAAGATGATCGCGAGGAAAACGAGGCTGGTGTAGATCGTGCCGAGACCAAGCCCGCCATAGTCGCGGGACTGGGACAGAAGATCGCCGAGCGAAGCGCCGAGCGGGCGCGTCAGGATGTAGGCGAGCCAGAAGGTCAGTACTGCGTTGGCGCCGAGCGCATAAGCGGCGCCGATCGCCGCAATCAGCGCAGCGAACGCCGCGACGCCGACATTGAAGCCCAGCCCCAGTGCTTCGGTCGCAAGATCTCCAGCGGCGGTGCCGAGGGCGAAAGTGAAGAGGATGGCCGCCCAGTAGAAGAGTTCACGCCGCATTGTGACGATGGTGTGGATCGACAATGTCCGTTCCACCGCATACCAGACGGCGAAGATCGCTGCCAGGGTCGTCGCGAACGCCGCGGTGCTAACGTAGAGGCTGATCTCGAGCTTGTCGGTGAGCGCATCGGTGATCTGCGTGCCGACGATGCTGACCAGAACGACCGTCAGCCAGTAAATCCAAGGGACGTTGCGGTTCATCCTCAGTTGCACCACCAGCGCTGCCAGCAGGAAGCCGGCCATGAGAAGTCCGGTTACTGTCGTCCCAAGGCCGACATGAACGGTGAGATAGTCCGCTCCCGTCTCGCCGACGGTGGTCGACATGATCTTGATCGCCCAGAAGACGAGGGTGACCTCGGGGACCTTGTTCAGCATTCCACTATCGATGCGCAAATCATAAGGCACGTCGCTAGGCTCCTGTGCGGGAGAATGGGAGATCGATCCGAAGCGAATGTGCATAGGCAGACTTAGCTCCGCCTTAGGAGGTCTCGGAGGCGGGGCAGGACTTGCGGAACATCCTAAGTCTCTCCTAAGTTTGGGCCGCCACACTCCGGCGGGGAACAGGAGAGGATTGATGTTCCGTTCACTCCGCGCCGCGAGCCCGGCGCTGCTGCCGATAGCCGCAGTTGCGGGCCGGCTCGCCGTGTGATGCGCGTCCTCCTCGCAGAAGACGACAAGATGATCGGCGCCGCCGTCGTAGAGGCGCTACGGGATGCCGCCTACGCGGTCGACTGGGTGCGGGACGGCAACCTCGCGATCGAGGCGACTCGCAACGAGACGTATGACATTGTGCTGCTTGATCTCGGGCTGCCGGCCGTCGACGGTCTCGACGTCCTGAAGATCGTGCGCGCCGGCAACGCGCGCTTGCCGGTGATCATCCTCACGGCGCGGGATGCCCTAGACGATCGCATTCGCGGCCTCGATCTCGGCGCCGACGATTATCTCATCAAGCCTTTCGAAATCAGGGAACTGTTGGCGCGCATGCGGGCCGTGATCAGGCGCGAGGGCAGTGGAGCCGCGCCGATCCTGACCAACGGGAAGCTTCAGCTCGACGCGGTGACGCGCGAGGCTACCTTTCTCGGCGAGAAGGCAATTCTCAGCGCTCGCGAATTCGCCCTGCTTCAGGCTCTTCTTCTGCGTCCGGGAATCATCCTTTCCCGGGGCGAGCTTGAACGTCACATCTACGGCTGGAGCGAAGAGGTGGAAAGCAACGCTGTCGAGTTCCTGATCCATGCCGTTCGCAAGAAGGTCGGCGTCACGGCGATCAGGAACGTTCGCGGCGTCGGCTGGATGGTGGACCGTTCAAAATGATCGAGTCGCTGCGCGGTCGCCTTCTCATCGGACTTGCGGCGATCATCATTGTGACCAGCGCGGTCGGTGGCACATTTGCGTACATGTGGGCCTATAGCGAAGCAATTGAGATCCAAGATTCCGTCCTGATCCAGATCGGAACATTTGCGCTGAGTGCTCCGCTCAGGCAGAGCGCGCCCGTGCGTGGGGTCGATGCGGACTCCGAGGTTGCGGTCGTCGAGCTGGGAGACGCGCCGCGCGGTCCCGTCGACAACCGTCGGCTCTGGAGTCTCAAAGACGGATTGCACAACGATGTCTATCAGGGTCAGCCAGTCCGCGCTCTGCTGCGAACGCGGCCGGACGGCAGCCGGTTTGCGGTGACGCAAGGTACCGAAATCCGCACCGAGCTCGCGGCCGACATGGCAGTGCGCAGCTTGCTGCCAATCGCAGCGCTTGTGCCATGCCTGATGCTGGTGATTGCGGTCGTCATCGCACGATCCCTACGGCCGATGGTTCGCCTCGCGGACGAGCTCGACGCGAGGAGGGCCGATGATACGGGTCAACTCAAAGTGACGGGTGCGCCGAGTGAGCTTCAGCCGTTTCTTGCCTCGATCAACGGATTGCTTGCGCGGAGCCACGCGACGATGGAGCAGCAGCGACGTTTTATTGCGGATGCTGCCCACGAGCTGCGGACGCCCATCACCGCGCTCAGCTTGCAGGCCGAAAATCTCGATCCTCTCGACATGCCGGCGGGGGCGCGCGATCGCCTCGATACCCTGAAGAGCGGCATGCGGCGGGTGAAGCATTTGCTGGAGCAACTCCTGGCGCTCGCCCGCCAGGATTTGGCGCCGGCGGAAGCCAGCGAGACGGTCGATCTGGACAAGATTACCAAGGATGTCGTTGCCGATCTATTGCCGGAAGCAGCGGCGCACCGGATCGATCTCGGCTTTACGCTGGTCCAAGCCGTCGCCGTGCACGGCGATTCATTGGCTCTCGCGTCGGTCATCCGAAACCTGGTCGAAAATGCGGTGAAGTTCACGCCCGACGGTGGCAGGGTCGATATCGGCGTTTTTAGCGAGGCCGGATCGGCCGTCGTCCAGATCGAAGACACGGGGCCCGGGATTGCACCGCCGGATCTCGAGCGAATATTCGAGCCGTTCTTACGCGGCCGGCAAGCGAGCGGCGAAGGGGCCGGGCTCGGTCTTTCGATCGTGAAAGGGATTGTCGACCGGTTAGGCGGCTCGATCGCGCTCGAGAATATGGTTGGTGCCGAACAGTCGGGGCTGCGCGTCACGGTCAAGATGCGGGCGCTTGATGAAACGGGGGGGCGGCTCGGAACGTGAGGCGGCAAGTCCTCACGCAATGCACTGCGTGCGATCGCCGTTATTCGTCTCGGCAAATCCCGCTTGCAAAACCTCGTCGCGCTTGTGGCGGAGATGGGCGCGCAGGATGTGGGAGAGGCCGACGCCGTCGCGCCGCTGCAGCGCGTTGAGGATTGCTTCGTGCTCCTGGACGGCGCGGGCCCAACGTTGCGGCGTCATCGGCGTGACGTAGCGGGCGCGGCGAATGCGCGCCGTGACCGAAGCATAGAGTCCCGCGAGCACGGGATTGCCGGCCGCGGCGACGATCGCTTCGTGGATGGCGCGATTGCCGCGATAGTATCGGATCAAATCGCCTTCGCGATAGTTCTGCACCATCGCCGCATGCGCGGCGGCAATCTCGTCGATCTCGCTATCGGTGATGCGCTCGCTGGCGAGCTCGCCGGCAAGCGCCTCAAGGCCCTGGCAGACCTCGAAGAGGTCGCGCATGTCCCTGTCAGTCAGCTTCGCCGCGCGCGAGCCGCGATGAGGCAGCAGTTGCACGAGACCCTCGGCGGCGAGCACCTTGAGCGCCTCGCGCAGCGGCGTGCGCGAGATCTGGAGCCGCTCGCACAGCTCGCGCTCGGGTATTCGTGCGCCCGGCGGTATTTCGCCGTCGAGCAGAATGGCGCGGATACGGCTGACGACGTCCTCATGAAGCATAGGACAAGGCTCAAGTTTGCATGCAAAAATGAGACTATAGACTAAAATACGGAAGTTCCAGCTTGAAAATGTCAAATTTTGCATTCAAAAAATGGAAAAGGACAAAAGGGACAAGAGGAAATGGACCTCCAGGTCGCAGAGGCGGAAGGCCTCGTTTTCGAGCGTGAGGACGGCATCGGGTGGATCACTTTCAACCGCCCGCAGGCCCGGAATGCCTTCACCTTCGCGATGTATGAGCGGCTCGCCGCAATTTGCCAGGAAGCCAACAGCGATCATTCCATCAAGGTGCTGTTGCTGCGAGGAGCGGGCGACAAGGCCTTCGCCTCGGGCACGGACATCAATCAGTTCCGCGAATTCAGGACGCCGCAGGACGCGCTCGATTACGAGAACCGGACCGATCGCGTGCTCACCACGCTCGAGCAATGCCGGGTGCCGACGATCGCGGCGATCAACGGCTTCTGCACCGGCGGAGGGGCGGGGATCGCCGCGGCCTGCGATCTGCGCATCGGCACGAAGAGCGCGCGTATCGGATTTCCCATCGCGCGAACCCTCGGCAACTGCCTGTCGATGTCCAATGTCAGCCGTCTCACTGCGCTCATT
>NZ_JBANBJ010000085.1:0-37996 GCF_059803515.1 Bradyrhizobium sp. UFLA05-125
CCACCGGCTGGCACCAGTACCGCAACGACCCCGCCGTCTCGACCACGGTGTGGTACCGCTCGGGCCAGCCCAAGGGCGCACCCTGGACCAACCAGTGGGACTGGGAAGACAAGCAGGTCGACAAAACCATCGACGATGCCCTCACCGAGCTCGACGCTGCCAAGCGCAAGGCGCTCTATGCCGAGTTCGTCAAGGAGGTGAACACGGAGCTGCCCGTCTGGATGCCGATCGAGCAGATCTTCGTCACCGTGATCACGGCCAAGGCCCGCAACCATTCCAACACCCCGCGCTGGGGCTCATCGAGCTGGCACGATCTTTGGCTTTCCGCGTGATCCGTTTTTCGTCAAGATGATGCCATGCGCATCATAGGCCTCGCGGGGCGGCGGCTCGCCGCCTCGATCCCGACCCTGTTCCTGATCCTGATCGGCGTCTTCCTGCTGCTGCAACTCGCGCCGGGAGACACCGTCGACGCGCTGATGGCGCAGATGGGCGGCGGCGACGCCGCGACCGCGCGCGAGCTGCGCAAGTTCTACGGCCTCGACCTCTCGGTCCCGGCGCAGCTCGCCAACTATCTCTGGCATCTGGTGCGGCTCGATCTCGGCTTCTCCTCGATCTACGGCAAGCCGGTCGCGACCGTGATCGTGGAACGGCTGCCGCCGACCCTCCTGTTGATGACGGCCTCGCTGTCCTTCGCGTTCTTCTTTGGCCTCGTGTTCGGCGTGATCGCCTCGCGCGCCGTCAACAAATGGCCGGATACGCTGATCTCGACGCTGGGCCTGATCTTCTATGCCACGCCGTCATTCTGGTTCGGCCTGATGGCCATCGTCGTGTTCTCGATCTATCTGCAATGGCTGCCGGCCGGTGGTTTCGAGGATATCGGGGAGGTGCGGACCGGCATCTTCCGCATCATCGACATCGCGCGTCATCTCATTCTGCCGACGCTGACGCTCGGCCTGATTTTCCTTGCGATCTACCTGCGCATCATGCGCGCCTCGATGCTCGAGGTCTTGAACCTCGACTATGTCCGCACCGCGCGGGCCAAAGGCCTCGACGAGACCCGCGTCGTCATGGGGCACGTGCTGCGCAACGCGCTGCTGCCGATGGTGACGCTGATTGGCCTGCAGGCCGGCACCATGCTCGGCGGCTCGGTGGTCGTCGAGAGCGTGTTCTCGCTGCCGGGACTTGGGCGGCTGGCTTACGAGTCCGTGATCCAGCGCGACCTCAACACCCTGCTCGGCATCGTCTTCGTCTCGGCGCTCTTGGTCATCGTCGTCAATTTCGTCGTCGACCTCCTCTACGCGCGCCTCGACCCGCGCATTTCGGCGGAGCGCTGAGATGGACGCGGTGAAACGCTATTTCCGCAGCCCCGCGGCCGTGATCGGCCTCGTGCTCCTGCTCGCCGTGATCGCGATGGCGATCTCGGCCGGCGTGCTCTATCCGCGCGATCCACTTGCGCTCGCTGGCCGGCCGCTGGTGTGGCCGTTCACCAATTCGCGCTTTCCGCTCGGCACCGACAATTCGGGTCGCGATATCGCGGCGCAGATCTTCTACGGCGCGCGGATCTCGCTCCTGATCGGCGGCGTCGCCACCGCGATCGCCGTGGCGATCGGCACGCTGATCGGGGCGTTTGCCGGCTATTACGGCGGCTGGGTCGACAACATCCTGATGCGGATCACGGAAGCCTTCCAGACGCTGCCGAATTTCGTGCTGCTGCTGGTGCTCGTCGCCGTGTTCGGCTCGACGCTGACGACGGTTACGATCGCGATCGGCATCGTGTCCTGGCCTGCATCAGCGCGGCTGACCCGCGCCGAGTTCCTGTCGCTGCGCAACCGCGAGTTCGTTCAGGCCGGGCGCACGCTCGGCATGAGAGACCTTCAGCTCATCCTCGGCGAGATCCTGCCCAACGCGCTGCCGCCGGTGATCGTCTATGCCAGCGTGGTGATGGCGCTCTCGATCCTGCTCGAGAGCGCGCTCGCCTTCCTGCGGCTCTCCGATCCCAACGTGGCATCCTGGGGCAACCTCATCGGCCTCGGGCGCGACGTGCTGCGCGTGCAATGGTACGTCTCGGCGATTCCCGGCATCGCCATCCTCGTCACCGTGCTTGCGGTCTCCCTCGTCGGCCAGGGCCTGAACGATGCACTGAATCCGAGGCTGAAGAGCCGATGAGCGAGCAACCGGTCCTCAGCCTGAATGGCCTCAGCGTTCGCCTGCCCAAGGGCGCCGATCGCACGCATGCGCTGAACGACGTATCGCTGTCGATCGCCTCGAACGAGATTCTCTGCCTCGTCGGCGAATCCGGTTCCGGCAAGTCGATGATGGCCAATGCCATCATGCGGCTGTTACCGGCCGAGGTCGGAATCGAGAACGGCCGGATGATGTTCGACGGCCGCGATCTCTGCACGACCGACCCGGCCGCGATGCGCGAGGTGCGCGGCGCCGGCATCGCCATGATCTTCCAGGAGCCGATGACCGCGCTCAATCCCTTGCGGACCGTAGGCGACCAGATCGCGGAGATGTTCCGGATCCACACCAATCTCTCCAGGGCAGAGATCGGCGCGCGGGTGCTGTCGCTGCTCGAAGACGTCCGCATCCCCAATCCGAAATCCGCGGCCAAGGCCTATCCGCACGAACTCTCTGGCGGCCAGCGCCAGCGCGCGATGATCGCGATGGCGCTGGCGCTCGACCCAAAGCTGCTGATTGCGGACGAGCCGACCACCGCGCTCGACGTCACCACGCAGGCGCAGATCCTGAAGCTGGTCCGCGATCTCCAGCAGCGCAAGAAGACGGCGGTGCTGTTCATCACCCACGATTTCGGTGTCGTCGCCGAGATCGCCGACCGCGTCGTGGTGATGCAGCACGGGAAGATCGTGGAGCAAGGCACGGCCGATGACGTACTAAGCCGCCCGACCCACGCCTATACGAAGCAGCTCATCGCCGCGGTACCGCCGCTGACGGCGCCGCCGCCGCGGCCGCTGTCATCAGACGACATCCTCACCATCACCAACGTTGCCAAGACCTATCGTACCGGCGGCTTTCTCGGCCGTGGTGCGCGCGTCACCGCGGCGGTGAAGGACGCGTCGTTGACGCTGCCCAGGGGCGCGACGCTCGGTATCGTCGGCGAGTCCGGATCGGGCAAGTCGACGCTTGCGCGCTGCATCGTGCGGCTGATCGATCCCGACCATGGCGCGATCCTGGTCGATGGCAAGGATTGGGCGAAGCTGCCGCGCGACGAGATCCGCGGAGAGACCCGTCACATCCAGATGGTGTTCCAGGACCCCTTTGCCTCGCTCAACCCTCGCCGCAAGGCCGCCGAGCTGGTCGCGCAGGGCCCGATCGTCCACGGCACGCCGCGCGCGACCGCGATGACTGAAGCCAGGGAGCTGTTCGCGCTGGTCGGGCTCGATCCATCCGCCGGCGACCGTTTCCCGCACGAATTCTCCGGCGGCCAGCGCCAGCGCATCGGGCTCGCGCGCGCGCTCGCGCTGAAGCCGGATGTGCTGATCGCGGACGAGCCGGTGTCCGCGCTCGACGTGTCGGTACAGGCGCAGGTGTTGAAACTGCTCGGCGAGTTGCGCGAGCGGCTCGGGCTCTCGATCGTCTTCATCACTCACGATCTGCGCGTCGCGGCGCAGGTCTGCGACCTGGTCGCAGTCATGAAGGACGGCGAGATCGTCGAGCATGGGCTGGTGGCGGACGTGTTCGGCCGGCCCCAACATCCCTACACCCAGGCGCTGCTCGCCTCGGTCCCCGGCGGCACGTTCGCACGGGAGCATCAAACGGCCGTGTAGCGGAGTTGGCCGCGGCGCTTCAACCCAATGCCGGCGCCGGAGCAGCCTTTCCGATGCGCGCGGTCTCCTCGGCCAAAGGTAGGGTGAACTGGAACGCCGCCCCTCGCGGTTCGTTCGCGCCAGCCCACATCTTCCCGCCATGTGCCTCGATGATCGAATGGCAGATGGCGAGCCCCATCCCCATGCCTTCAGACTTGGTGGTGTAGAACGGTTCGAAAACGCGGCCCATGCTCTTCGGATCGAGCCCCGGGCCTGAATCCCGCACGCTAATGACGACGCCGTTCGTATCGTTTCTAACGGTGGAGATGACCAGCTCGCGCGGGTCTTCGCGGACATGGCTCATCGCCTCGACGGCATTGATGATCAGGTTGAGAACCACCTGCTGGAGCTGGACCCGGTCTGCCTGAACGGGTGGCAAGCCTTCGGCGAACTGCATCCGCACCGTTACGTCGTGCTTCAGCACTTCGCTGTGCGTCAAGGTCATGACCTCGCGCACCAGCTGATTGATCTCGAGGTCCTCCATTTGCGGTGGGGCGTTCTTGATGAGGGCACGGATCCGGCTGATGATCTCGCTGGCTCGCATGCCGTCGCTGATGATCCAGCCCAACGTCTGCCCGACTTCATCCAGATTTGGCGGCCGGGCGCCGAGCCAGTTCAATCCAGCTCGCGCGTTCGCCACGGTGGCGGCGATCGGCTGGCTGATTTCGTGAGCGATCGAGGCCGTCAGCTCGCCCATGGTCGTGACGCGGTTGGTGTGCGCGAGCTCCATCAGGGCCTCGCGATAGCGCCGCTCATTCTCCCGCGCCTCGGCCTCCACTCGCTTGAGCTCGCTGAGGTCGAGAACGAAGCCCACGCCCTGACTTCTGTTTTCCTCGAACATGGCGCCGCCGATCAGGACAGGCACGCGACTGCCATCCTTGCGAAAATACTCCTTCTCGAACGGCTGGACGGTCCCGATCCGCTCAAGCTGCGCAACATGCTGCGCATCGTCTTCGTGCCATTCGGATGGCGTCAGGGTCCTGCGATGCAGGCGACCCGCAGCGAGGTCCTCCCGATCGTACCCGACGATGCGGAGAAAGGCGTCATTGGCCTCGAAAATACGGCCTTCCAGATCCCAGATCATGATCCCGATGATGTTGGACTCGAACAGCCGCCGGATCTTCCTGTCGCGCGCCAGGAGGTCGCTCTGGAGCTGGACGTTCTCCTCGGTCGTCATCCGCCGCCGTCTCGCCTCGACGCGCGCCAGCGCCAGTGCCGCACCGGCCAGAGCGACGACGAAGACGACAGTCGCGATGGTGAGCCGCGTTCTGCGCTGCTCGAGCTCGTCGGCCGCTTTGTCGAGATCCACCTGGCGGAGCCGTTCCTGATCGACCATCAGGTCGATTTGCGATCGGATGTCCTCCATGCCGCGGATCATCGCCAGCGCTGCCAGCCCGGATTCGCGCGCCGCCGTCTTGACGATGTCGTCGATCTCCTTGAGCTTCGCCGAAAGGGTCAAGGCAAGATGTTCGGCGCGCAGGCTCTGCAACGGGTCCCTCGCGACGAGCGCCTGGAGCGCCTCGGCCTGCCGTCGCACGCTTTCGTCGGATACGCCGTAAGCCTTCAGATAGGCGGGATCGAGGGTGAGCAGATACCCGTGCCTTTCCGCTTCCAGGTCGGCGATGATCGCTTTGAGTCGATCGAATGTTTCGAACACGTCGCGGCTGTGCGCGAGCGAAACATTGAGCGCCTGCCGATCGCGCCAGTAGCGCAGGCCGAGAACCCCGGTCACGGCGAGCAGAACGACGAGCCCCGCAACCACTGGGATCAGCGGCCGTGCAAACCATCGCAAGCCATGGCCCGAAGCAAGGATTGACATTGGCGTTAAGTCTTCCATGCTCGCGGGCGCATCTACTGGTGCCAACGCCAGAGCATGGCTAGAACAATAACATGAACCGGCCCCCATTGGGGAGCCGGAAACTCAATATCCTCCGCATGTTACTCCGGCTTCGAACCTGATCCTTCGGCTTTGGCGAAGCCGACTTGCGTCACAGGTTGCATGTTGTGAACGACCAACCACAACGAGGAGCATCAACATGGCGCCACGAGAAGATTCACGTAGCGGGCGAGCGCCGACCAGCCGGCGCAGCTTCATCAAGACATTGGGCATGGCAGGGGTCATCGTGCCGACCCTCACGACGTGGCCGCGGAGCAGCCTCGCCGAGGAGGCCGCCGCGGACTTTGCCAAGGCCAAGATCGACTGGAAACAGTTTGAGGGGCAGACGATCAC
Source organism: Bradyrhizobium sp. UFLA05-125 (assembly GCF_059803515.1). Lineage (NCBI taxonomy): Bacteria > Pseudomonadati > Pseudomonadota > Alphaproteobacteria > Hyphomicrobiales > Nitrobacteraceae > Bradyrhizobium > Bradyrhizobium sp. UFLA05-125. The sequence goes on from NZ_JBANBJ010000085.1 coordinate 6,058, forward strand.
GCTGGTGGGCGCGATCCATCCGTGGTCGAGCGCGATCACGCCACTGCTGCCGGAGTTCACCAAGCTCACCGGCATCAAGGTCGTCAGCGACTTCCAGCTCGAAACCACCTATCTGAGTGCGATCCCGGTTCTGCTCGCGCGCGGCGGCAACACGCCTGACGTTTTCATGTTCACGGTCTATGGCCAAGGCATCTCTGGCGGATGGCTCGAGCCGCTCAACGCCCACTACGCCAACAAGTCTCTGACGGATCCCGCCTGGTACGACGAGAGCGATCTCCTGAAGACCGCGCGCGCCTTTCCGGTGTGGTCCGACGGCGAGCGCTACGCCGTCCCCATCACTTCCGAAGCGATGACCCTGTTCATCAACACCGATGCATTGGCGGCCAAGAACCTGCCGGTGCCGCAGACCTTCGACGAGCTGCTCGCGACGGCCAAGGCGGTCAAGAGCAGCGACATGGCGGGAATCGCAATGCGGGCGCAGGCTGGCGGCAATTCGACCCCACCGGCGATGGGCTTCGTGTTCTCCTACGGCGGTTCCATGGTCAACAAGGACGGCACGGCCGCCTTCGGTAGTCCCGAGGCGATCGAGGCCATCGACATGTATGCGCGGCTGCTCAGCCAGGCAGGACCTGCCAATGTCGGCACTTATGAATGGTATCAGGTGCTTGACGACTTTCTGCAAGCGAGAGCTGCAATGGCGATCGACAGCAGCAACTTCGCCACCGACATCTCCAATCCGGGGAAGAGCCGCGTCGCCAAGCAGGCGGGGTTTGCACCCTTCCCGCACCTTCCCGGCAAGACACCCGTCCCCTTCATGTCGCACTGGCAGGCCTGCGTGAATTCAAAGTCGCAGAACAAGCGGGCGGCGTTCCTGTTCCTGCTCTGGGCGACGAGCAGACCGACCTCGCTGCAAACTGCGGCTGCTGGCCTTGCGACTACACGCGTCTCCGCATGGTCGAGCAAGGCCTTCAAGGATGCGTTCGGCGCGCAGGCCGCCGAGGCGGCGCTGGCGAACCTGCAGAACGCCGATGTCGAACGCGCCAAGGCGATCCTGTTTCATCCGCAACAGCGGCGCCTCCTCGACGCCTTCATGATCGGCGTCAATGAAGTGGTCTCAGGCAACAAGACAGCGAAGGCGGTGATGCCCGCTGCCGCCGAACGCGCGAATGCGGCGATCCGCGGATAGTAACGATCGCGGCGCGCGCTAGATCTCGCGCGCGTCGCGGCGTCGGTAGACCAGGAGCATCAGCGGCGCGAGCTTGCGCATCAGGCCGTGCGCCGGGATCGGCACTGGATTGGTGAACGGCAGAGCGAGCTCGCTGTCCGGCGCGCCGCGCACGGCCCTGGCGAGCTGATCGCCGAGCGGAATCGTCAGAGCCACCGCGCGGCCGTTGCAGCCGGTCCAGCCATATGCATCCGGCCCGAGCTTGTGGATCCGCGGCAGAAAATCCGAGGTCATGCCGACATAGCCGTTCCAGACATAGTCGAAGCTGACCTCGCCGATCTGCGGCCAGAGCCGTTGCAACCGCTCGGTGACGCGCGCCTTCAGCCGCTCCGCCTTGTTGCCGGGCCCGATCACGGCACCGCCGGTAACGAGCCGGTTGCGCGCGTCGTAGCGGGCGAAATAGAGCTCGCCATGGGTATCCGACATCGCCTGACGTGCGGGGATGATGGTCTTCCTGACATTGTCCGACATCGGCTGGGTCGCCATCTGCCAGGACAGCACTGGCATCACCTCGTGCGAGATGTCGGGTACGAGCTGCTTGGAGAACTCGCCGCTATAGGCATTGGTCGCCATCACCAGCGCGCGGCCGGAGATCTGGGCCTTCTCCGTCTTCACCATCCATCTGTCGTTGCGCCGCTCAAAGCTCACGGCCGGAGAGCGCGCATAGATGCGCGCGCCGAGGCCGAGCACGCTGCGCGCCAGTCCGCGCGCCAGCGCGAGCGGATTGATGTGGCCGCCGGTGCTGTTCCAGAAGCCGCCATACCAGGCATCCGAGCCCAGCATGTCCCTCACCTGCTTGCGCGACAGCAGTTCGACGGGCGCACCGAATTTCGACCATTGCCGCACCCGCCGCTCTGCGATCTTGATGCGGCCCGGCGAATGCACCGGCTGCACCCAGCCCGCCTGCTCCTGTTCGGCCTCGATGCCGTAACGCCGCGTCACGTCGAACAACGTCGATGCACTGTCACGCAGCAGGTGGACGAAGCGCTCGCCCACCGCGCCGTGTCGCGCGATGATGTCCTCGGGATCGGGGCGCGACAAAGTCGGGATCACCTGGCCGTTGTTGCGGCCGGAGGCGCCCCAGCCTGGCTCGGCCGCCTCGACGATCGCGACATCGACACCGGCTTCGCGCAAGTGCAGCGCCGTCGACAGGCCCGTGAAGCCGCCGCCGACCACGATCACATCCGCCTTCTCAGCTCCAATCAGCTCCGGCAATTCGGGCCCCTGCGGCGTGACCGCGGCCCACAGCGAATGCGGCCAGGTGACGGATGAACCACTCATCATCAATCTTTCCAAATTGTCCCAAGCGTCACGAGATACCGCATCTGCGACTGTCGCAGTTGACAGCCGCTTGCAGGTGCGTTGTCGTGCCCGCCAGCCTAATCCACCATTCATGCCGGGGAAATCAAGTGGCCCTCAAAAACGTCATCGGAATCGACCACGCCGTGGTCATGGTGAAAGATCTCGACAAGGCCGCGGAAAACTACAAGCGGCTCGGCTTCACGGTCTCGCCGCGCGGCACCCATAGCGCGCATATGGGATCGGGTAATTACACCATCATGTTCGACCCCGACTACATGGAATTGCTCGGAGTGCTCGCGCCGACAGAACATAATGCTCCGGCACGCGCTTTTCTCGAGAAGCGCGGCGAGGGAATCGAGCGAATCGCCTTCACCGCTGTCGATTCCACGGCGGGCGCGGAGGAGATCCGCGCGCACGGATTTCCACCGGTCGGGCCGGTTGATTTCGAGCGGCCAGTGACGCTGCCAAATGGCACGGTGTCAGCGGCGAAGTTCCGCGTCTTCCAGTGGCCGGTCGCGGAAGCGCCCGGCGGCGTGCGCATCTTCGCCTGCCAGCACAAGACGCGCGAGACGGTGTGGATTCCCGAGCTGATGACGCATGCTAACGGAGCGAAGCGGCTGAAGCAGGTTCTGATCGCAAGCCCGGAGCCGGCGAAGGACGCCGCACATCTGTCGCGCCTGATCGACCGCGAGGCAAGAGCGGAGGCCGACGGCGCCGTGACCGTGCCCTCCGGCGGCGACCGTGCCGACTTCGTGTTCCTGACACTCGACCAGCTCGGCAAGCGCTATCCCGGCGTCTCGCTCGCAGGTCTTACCGAGCGTGGCGGAGCGGCACTCGTGCTTGTGAGCGGCGATCTCGCAGCGACCGAGAAGGCGCTCGGTGCGGCCGCCTCGCGCAGCGGCGCTGCGATCTGCGTGGCGCCGGCCGCAGCCAACGGCACCCTGCTCGCCTTCGTTACCGGCTGATTTGAAGTAATTCTTTAACATGCGTTTACTCCGGCTCCTTAGGGTTTGCGGCAGATCAAGCCGCCAGGGCTCAAGCGCATGTTTAGAGAAAGCTCGCCGATCGCCTATGACGCGCCGGCCGAACTGAAGAAGTGGCCGTCGCTGAAGGGCCAGCGCCTCAGGGACCGAGGCCCGCCCTATCTCGTCTACAACGGCACGCTCGCCGAATGCGTGCGCGAGCTGATGGCAAAGCCCATCAAGGGCATCTCGCTCTACGACATCATGACGAGGCCGCAGCCGGCCTTCGACCAGACTGTGCTGTCGCCGGGTGACGCCGCCGAGATCGCGATGCGCAAGGACTTTCCCAAGGACTAGCCACGCGCCTGTTCGAGGACGACGATGGTCTTGCAAGCAGGCTACATCTGCGAGCTCTTTGCGAGCGGTCGGTTCTGCGCGGGCGCTATCGCTTCTCCCGGCCGATCCAGAAACACCACCGGCGTTCCGCGCTTGATGTTCGTGCTGAGCGTTAGTGCATCCCAATTGGTCAGACGCACGCAACCGTGCGAAGCCGACTTGCTCACTTTGCCGGGATCAGGGGTGCCGTGAATGCCGTAGCCCTCGGCGGACAGGTTGATCCAGGTCGAGCCGACAGGGTTGTTCGGGCCGGGCTTGATCGTGAATGGTCTTTTCGATTTCACGCCCTTGAACCTGTAATCCGGATTGTAGCGGTAGGTCGGATTTTGATTGATGGCCGTCACTTTCAGCGTGCCGGTCGGCGTCGGCTTCTCCGAACTTCCGACTGTCGCAGGATAGAACGCGAGCAGCCTTCCGCTTGCGTCGAACGCCTTCAGCGTCTGCCGCGTCTTGTCGATTTCGACGCGCGCGACCGGCATCGCATTCTGCTGACCACTGACGTTTGCAACGGCGATCACCTCGCCCGCCCTGTCGAACCTTTTCCCGGGGTTGATCGCGCTGAGCAGCGCCTCGCTCATGTGGAATTTCTCGGCGAGCCCCTCGCGCGGACTCGTGTAGTTCAGCGCCGCGAGTCTCTTCATGTCCTCCATCTTCGCGGGCAGTTTCTTGAGAAAAGGTCCTTTCACGTCCGCTTCCGTGATCTTGTAGTCGACGATGACCGGGCCGTCGCTCGCCGCCGTGAGCTTGTCCCAGAGATCCGGCGTGATCGCCTTGTCGAGGTTTAGCTCATTTGCTTCGGCAAACGCGGACAAGGCCTTCTGCGCGTTCTCGCCAGGCTTGCCGTCGATCTCGCCGGGCGAGAAGTGCGCACGGTCGAGCAGGATCTGAAGCTTGACGATGGAGCTGCTCGGCTTGTCGGAGCCCGTCGGCTTCGCGGGCATGGCCGCATCATTGATGGCGGCGGCATCGAGCCCACCTGCGGTGACAGGTGTCGCCGCAAGCAACGAGAACACCACAGCCGCAAGAATTCGCAACATCCCGCATCCTCAGCCTGGATCTCCGTAAAGTCGCGGAACGCGATGAAGTTCCTCAGTGAGGAAAATACGGTGTTCCCATAAGGAACAGCAAAGATCGCAGCTTCGCCGCAATCGACTCGTCAAAAAGTCCCTATCGACAGCGCATTTGCGGCCAACTCACCCACAATTGAGGCTCACACAAGCAATGCGATTTGTCTTCGCGGCGCTCGCCGCGTTCCTCGTCCTGATGCTCGACCTCGACGGACCTGCCAATACGGCATCGAGCGCCAACAAACTCCTCCTCGCAACCAGTCCATCCGAACAAATCACCTCCGCGTTCGCAGCGCTGTTTGAAAGCGCCAAGGCCGACGAACAGTCGAACAAGGCGCCCGCACAAGAGAGTTCTCCCCCGTCGGACACGCCGGCGGATGCGACCACCGAACGCAAGGCGGAGGAGTCGCAGCACGATGCATTCTGCCACGCGCTGCGCGAGGCCGCCGAGAACAGCGAAATCCCGCTTGCGTTCTTTGCACGCCTGATCTGGCAGGAGAGCCGCTTCCGCTCGAACGAGGTCAGCCACGCCGGGGCGCGAGGCGTCGCGCAATTCATGCCGGAAACCGCAGCCGAAGTCGGGCTCGACAATCCCTTCGATCCGTTCAAGGCGCTGCCTGCGTCCGCAAAGCTGCTGCGCAAGCTGCGGGATGACTTCGGCAATCTTGGCCTTGCTGCAGCCGCCTACAATGCCGGCAGCGGCCGCATACAGAAATGGCTGGCGAAGCAGGGCGCACTTCCGCGTGAGACACGCGACTACGTCCGCATCATCACCGGTACGCAGGCGGAAGACTGGATCGAGGACGCCGACATGCTCGCGATCCGCATTGATCTGCCGAGCGAAGCGCCGTGCGAAGGCGTCGGCGGGTTATCCAAGACCAAAGAGGTCGCGTTCGTTTCGGCGTTGCCCGCGGCTGGCGTCACTGCGCTGCTGCAGAAGGCGCAGGCTGCGGAGACTGCCACGAAGCTTGCGGCTCACCGCGTGCGCACGCGACTCGCCCTGCTGGTCAAGAAGAGCAAGCCATCGGCGGGGGCGACCCGGCTCGGCAGGGCACGCAGCATGATCGCCGCGCGCGCAGCCAGGGGCGCGAAAGCTCGCGTTCGCGTCGCATCGCGCTAGCGGTCGTCGAGCCCGCGCAGGCCCGCGAACCGGCCGGTTGATGTAACCGCGGATTCTGCGTTGAATGTAGCGCTCACCGTTCCGGACGGAACTCAAAAGCGCAAACGTGGAACCTGCGATGCCATCCAAGAGTGCCGGGATCATCGCCTACCGAATGCGGCCGCCGGGTATCGAGGTTCTCCTCGTCCATCCCGGCGGACCGTTCTGGCGCAACAAGGATCTCGGCGCCTGGTCCATTCCAAAGGGCGAATACGCCGATGGACAGGAGGCCGATGCAACCGCACGACGAGAGTTCGCCGAGGAGCTCGGGACGGAGCTGGCGGCACCGCTGATCGAGCTCGGTCAGGTCAAGCAGCGCGGCGGCAAGATCGTCACTGCCTTCGCCGCCGAGTTCGACGTCGATCCGCGCAACATTCACAGCAACACATTCGAGATCGAATGGCCGCCGCGTAGCGGCAAGCGGCAGAGCTTTCCCGAGGTCGACCGCGCCGAATGGTTCGCGCTCGACCAGGCGCGCGAGAAGATCAACGAGGGGCAGCGCCCGTTGCTCGATCAGCTGGCACAGCGCGTCGGCGGCGGCTCGGGATAGCTCGCGTTGGCGCGCCGCGCCCAGCCTCAGGGCAAAATCTCGAAAACAACCCCATGCAAAGTAGGGGGAGGCCACCAGTATGGTCGACTTCGTCTTTTACGAAATCGTTTGACACGTCGGGCAAATCAGTGGCAAACTGCCATGATCTTGCAATCCGCAGGATGCCCATTCCCTTCCGACACTGCCCGCTCAGACAGGTTTCTCGTCATCCGTCACCGGCGAGGTGACCACCAGGAACACGAGATCGACCAGGCCCGAGTTCGAGATCGCGTGCTCGACGCCCGGCGGCAGAAAAATCACATCGTGCTTGCGCACGACATGGTTCTTGCCGGCGATTTCCATCAGCCCCTCGCCTTCGAGCACGTGATAGACCTGCTCCTGCACCTTGTGATGGTGGCGTGCGACATAGGCCATCGGCTGGTACATCGAGATGCGGTAGTCGATGTGGCGCGAGCCGGCATTCTCCGGCATCACCAACGGTTTTGACAGCGCTCCACCGAAATGGTTGGGGAATTCGCGCCAGGGCACTTCGGCAATGTGACGAATGAAGGCGCCGCCGGTTTCTTCGGCCATGATCGAACTCCCTTCAGCTCAGTTCACGAGCGCGCCGCCGTCGACATAGACAATCGAGCCCGTAGCAAAACCATTGGCCATGAAGCTCAGGATCTGCTGCGCGATGTCTTCTGCTGCACCGACACGGCCGACCGGCAGCGCGGCAGCCGTCTTCGCCAGCATCTCGCGCCGCGCCGCTTCGGGCATCGCGGCGCGGATCGGCGTATCGATCACACCGGGCGACACCGCATTGACGCGAACCGGCGCGAGCTCGAGCGCCAGCGCACGCGCGAGCGATTCCAGCGCGCCGTTCGCTGCGCTGATGATCGCCGAATTCGGACGCGGCCGCACGCTGAGAAAGCCGGTGACCAGCGTGAGCGAGCCGCCCGGCCGGATCTCAGCCTCGCGCGCCACGCGCCAGGCGCCCCAGAATTTTCCCTCCATCGTGCTGCGCACGTCGTCGATGGCGACCGTCTTGAACGGCCCCGTCTTGAGCTGTGCCGCGGTCAGAACGACGTGATCGACCGGGCCGGTGCGGCGGAACAGATCGGCCACACTCTCGTCGCTGGTCACGTCGGCCGGAATCGCGATCACATTCAGCCGCTCGGCGACCCCATCGAGCTTTGCAGCGTTACGCGAGGCGATGATGACGTCTGCGCCCTGCTTCTTGGCGAGCTCGGCCGTGGCGAGCCCAATGCCGGAGGAGCCGCCGACCACTACGAGCTTCTTGCCTGCGAGCGTCATTCCCGTGTTCCCTGATGTTGACTTGAAAAGCCGAGCCGCGCGATCAGTCCGGCTGATAGCGCGTGCCGATGCCCGCCTTGCTTTGGCCAAGACCCGGCAACTCCCACACGCCTGCGCCGACCGGGTTGACGTCGGCAGCGATATCGACGTCGATGAGATACGGCTTGTTGGCGGCGATGCCCTTGCGGATGGCTTCGCCGATATCTGCGGCGCGATCTACCCGCACGCCTTCGACGCCGCAGGAACGCGCCATCGCCGCGAAATCAGGATTGTAGCGCTCGCCCGTGACTGGATGCTTGAAGTCGGTCGCAAGCTCGCGGCCGCCGAGATAACCGCGCTGCAAGCCACGGATCGAGGCATAAGCGTAGTTGTTCCAGACCACCCACACCACGGGCAGATTATATTCGACGGCGGTACCCAGCACGTTGGCGTGCATGAAGAAAGCGCCATCGCCGCACACCGACACACAGGGCCGATCGGGCGCGGCGAACTTCGCGCCCATCACGCCGGCGACGCCAAAGCCCATCGGGCCAAAGCCCATCGAGCCGATCAGCGAATCCGGCCGCTTCGGCTTGCAGAAGCCCAAGAGCCAGTTGTGGTGCACGCCGATGTCGCTGACGAGTATCGCGTCCTCCGGCAGCGCCTTGTCGATCTCGACCGCGGCACGCTGCGGATTGACCGGGGTGGTGTCGTCGGAAAAGCCCGGTGCGACGAACTTGTCCCACTCCTTGCGATAGTCATCGATCCGCGCCAGCCACTTCTTGCGCGCGTCGGATTTCCTGAACAGGTTGTCGCGACGGTCGAGCTCGGCGTGCACCTGCCGCAGGAAGGTGCGAACGTCCGCCATCAACCCCAGCGCCACCGGATAGTTGCGGCCGATCTCCTCGGGATCGATGTCGACGTGGATGAGCCTCGTCGGCGGGATGGTGAAGGAATAACCGGGAATCCACGAGCTCGAGGTGCGGTCGTCGAAACGGACACCGAGCGCGAGCAGCACATCGGCCTGCCGTGTCGCGTGATTGGCCTGATAGTGCCCGGCACGCGCGACGAGGCCGAGTGCGAGCGGATGATTAACGTCGAGCGCGCCAAGGCCTGAAGCCGACGCCGCGACCGGAATCTGCAAGCGCTCGGCGAGGTTGCGCAACTCTTCTGCGGCACCGCCGTAACGCACGCCCTGCCCGACCAGCATCACCGGCCGCTCGGCCGAGAGCAGCATGTCGACGGCCTTGACCACGCCTTCGGGATCGGCGCCGCAACGGCTGGAGATATTTGCGTTCCACTCGAGCGCCCTCGGCGCTTCTTCGGCGGCCGACTCCAGGAAGACGTCGAAGGGAACGTCGACCACCACCGGCCCCGGCCGTCCCGTGATCATGGTCTTCCAGGCCTGCCGCACCGCAAGCGGCACCATCTCGCCGCGCGTCGGCTGAAACACCTTCTTGCAGATCGAGCGCACCGTGGAGGGAAAGTCGGCCTGATAGTGCCGGTACATTTCCTGGAACGCACCGCGGTTGAACTGGCTGGTCGGCACGTTGCCGGTGATCGCCATGAACGGCACGGAATCGAGAAAGGCATTCGCAAGCGAGATCGGCAAATTGGCCGAGCCCGGCCCGCAGGAGGTGAAGGTCGCGGTCGGCCGTCCTGAGACGCGGTAATAAACGTCGGCCATGAAGCCGGCGACGCTCTCATGATGAACCGAGATCGTCTTGATCTCGGACGAACGCTCATACAGCGCGTCGATGAACTGGATATTGCCGTGCCCGCACAGCCCGAACACCTGCGGCACTTTCTCCTGGATCAGGTAGTCGACAATGACCTGGGCGCCATTGAGCATGTTTCGCGACATTCAACCCGTCTCCCTGCGGCCCGACGGCTTCTTCTTCGACGCAGCGGCCATCATTGAGCCGCCGGCACCCTATTTCTCATAATGCTGTACGTCAATTTATATTGTGATAGTCTTTCTTCCGTGGAAACGCGCGGTGCCCCGCGCCTGTCGCGTGCTAGTGTCAGGGCTGGAGCCATGATGGATTCATCGAAGGGGGCCTTTTCCTTGAGATCGCGTACCAAGCCAAGCACCAGCGAAAAGCCCGCAAGCCCGCGCAAGGCGGCCATTGCAAAACTGGTCCCGCCGCCACAGACGCATGGCGACGACGCCGACGACAAGCAGCGCGCCGGCGGCGTACAGTCGCTCGGCCGTGCCTTCTCGATTCTGGAACAGGTCGCGCGCCACCGCGAAGGGATCGGCCTTGCCGAACTGAGCAAGCTCGTCGGCCTGCACAACTCGACAACCTTTCATCTCGCCAAAACGCTGGTCTCGCTCGGCTATCTCCGGCAGGAGAAGGACAACAAGCGCTATCGCGTCGGCCGTCCGCTGTTCGCGCTCGCCGCATCCGCGCTCGACGAGATCGAGATGGTCAATCTCGCAACGCCTGTGCTGGAGGACCTCTCGCGGGAGACCAGCGAAAGCAGCCATTTTGCCGTGCGCATGGGCGATGCCGTCATCGTCATCGCGCGCACCAGCGGGCCAGGCGCGTTCCAGCTTACCGATCGGGTCGGCGTGGTACGGCCTGCGCATTGCACGGCACTCGGCAAGATCATTCTCGCTTCGCTGCGACCCGAGCAGCTCAAGCGCTTCGTCGATCGCGCCGAACTGAAGCCGTCGACGCCGAAATCCATCACCGATCCAGGCGTACTGATGCGCGAGATCGCCGAGGTGCAGCGTACCGGCGTTGCCTTCGACGATGGCGAGTTCAATCCGGAAGTGCGTTGCGTCGCCGTGCCGGTCTTGGATTTCACCGGACAGGTGATCGGGGCGCTCGGCATTTCCGGACCGATATGGCGGCTGTCGAACCAGGCGCTGCACGCGAGCGCACAGGTCGTTCAGGTCGCGGCCAACCGGCTCTCCGCGGAGTTCGGCGCCAAAACGACGCCGTCCAAGCCAGCAGCGACAAAAGTCTAAGGCGCGCGCAAGCGGCGATTTTGCCGGTTGACACCGGCGAAGCCGTTCGGGATTATCCTCCAGCATTAGAAAAACGTCTCTCACAATATCGCATCGTCGGTACTGAAGGGAGACACCGCGATGCACCGGGAGGGAGGCTTTGAGATGATCCGCACCAGCCGACGGACATTGCTAAAGGCGAGCGCTGCGTTTGCCGGTGCATCCGCGCTCGGATTTCCCGCGATCGCGCGCGCCCAGGTGGAAAAGATCAGGATCGGACACCTGACGCCGCTGACGGGCTTTCTCGGCGTGATCGGCGGCTACGCCCAGCTCGGCGTGAAGCTCGCCGCCGAGGAGATCAACCAGTCCGGCGGCATTCTGGGCAAGCAGATCGATCTCCTCTCCGAGGACTCCATCAACCCCGCGACCGCAGCGACCAAGGCGCAGCGGATGCTGGAGCAGGACGGCGCGGTAGTGCTGCTCGGCGAAATTTCGTCGGCGTCCTCGCTCACGATCATGCAGGTCGCCGAACGCAACAAGAAGGTGTTCTTCTCGACCGGCGCGCGCTCCGACGCGCTGCGCGGCAAGAACTGCAACAAATACTCCTTCCACTGCGACATCCCCAATACCGTGATGGTCAATGCGGTCGGCACCGCGCTGTCGCAGAAGGGCATGGTGAAGGGCAAGAAGTTCTTCACGCTCACCGCCGACTACATCTTCGGCCACGACCTCCTGAAGGCGGCCAAGGCCTTCTTCGGCACGCACGAGGCCAATCTGATCGGCGACGAGCTGATCGCAACCGACGTCACCGACTTCAGCCCATATCTGCTGAAGGTGCGGCAGGCCAAGCCCGATGTGGTGTGCTGCAACCTCGCCGGCAACCAGGTCACCAATCTCGTCAAGCAATATGCCGAGTTCGGCCTGCCCTACCCGCTGGTCGGCTTCAACCTCAACACCGGCGATGCCTGGGCGGCAGGCGCCGGCAATCTCAGCGGCACCTGGCCGACTGTCTGGTATCACACGCTGGACAACCCGACCTCGAAGGCGTTCGTCGCCGCCTTCATCAAGAAATACGGCAAGCCGCCGGAAAACCACGCTTGGATCGACTACGTGACGCTCAAGCTGCTCGCTGAGGCAATCAACACGACCAAGTCGACCGACAGCAGCGAGCTGATCGGTTATTTCGAGAAGCAGTCCCAGTTCGACATCGGCAAGGCGCGCAAGGCCTACTTCCGCTCCTGGGATCATCAGCTCGTGCAGGAGGCCTACCCGTTCACGGTGAAGCCGAAGGAGCAGATGAAGGACCAGTGGGACATGCTTGTGCTGGGCGATGCCGTCCCGGCGGCGAACGATCCGTTGGAACAGATCTATCCGACCAGGGAACAGAATCCCTGCGAAATGAAGGCCTGACGCACGCTCGCGCAAAATGGTCAGTTGGCGCCAGCGGCGTCGGCAGAGCAGCCGGCGCCGCTTTGCCAAGGTGATGGACGCAACATGCAGTTCGAGTTTTTGCTGGAACAGGTGGTGAATGGCCTCGTGCTCGGCGGCTATTACCTGCTCATTGCGCTCGGGCTGTCGTTGATCTTCTCCGTCGGCGGCATCGTCAATCTCGCGCACGGCGCCTTCTATGCGCTCGGCGCCTATGTCTTCGTCGAGTTGACGCATCACCTCGGTTTCGGCGCGTCTGTCGTGATCTCGCCGCTCGCCGTGGCGCTGCTCGGCATTCTCTTCGAGCGCTTCATCCTGCGCCGCTTCTATACGTCAGACCCGATCCTCAGTCTTCTTGTGACCTTCGGCCTTGCCATGGTCGCCGAGCAGGCGATCCGCATGATCTGGGGCGCGGCGCCGGTGTCGGCCGAGATTCCGCAAAGTTTTCGCGGCTCGGTGATCGTCGGTGATTTCCTGTTCTCGCGTTATCGCCTGCTGATATTGGCGGTGGTGGCAGTGGTGCTCGTTGGCATCTGGCTGCTCCTGCACAAGACATCGTTCGGACGCGTCGTGCGCGCCGGCATCCAGCGGCCGGACATGGTCGCGGCGCTCGGCATCCGCCTTCAGCCGTACATGACCGCGATCGTCATGCTCGGCGTCGGCATGGCCGCGCTCGGCGGCGCCTTCTTCGCGCCGATCACGACCGTACATCCTGCGATGGGCGCCGAGATCATGACGGTCGCCTTCGTCGTCGTCGTGATCGGAGGGCTCGGCAGTTTTTGGGGCGTCGTCATCGCTGCCCTCCTCGTCGGCGTCGTGCGCGGCATCGCCATCCATTTCGAGCCGGCCGCGGGTGAAGCCTCGATCTACATCCTGATGTTTTTGGTGCTGCTGGTGCGCCCGCGCGGCCTGCTCGGCGAACGCATCGAGAAGTTCGAATGAGGCGCGCATCCACCCTCGACAAGCTGAAGCCGCTGCTGGTCGCGGCGGTCGCAGTCATCGCGCTGCCCTTCCTGCTCAGGGCCCTCGGCCTGTCGATCAATACCGGCACCTGGGTGGTCGGCCTTGCGATCGCCACCATGGGGCTCAATCTCTGCATCGGCTACACCGGCCTCGTCTCCTTCGGCCACAGCACCTGGTTCGGCGTCGGCGCGTACGCGGCCGGGCTGATCCAGCTTCGCTTCTTCCCCGGCGAGATCTGGCTGCCGCTGCTGTTCTCGACGGTCATCGTCGCCGCGGCTTCAGTGGTCGTCGGCGCGCTGATCCTGCGCCGGCGCGGCGTCTACTTCTCGCTTTTGACGCTGGCGCTCGCAGCGCTGGTCTATACGACGGCGTTCCGCTGGACGAGCCTCACCGGCGGCGAAGATGGCCTTGCCGGCCTGAAGCGCGGCCACTTCGGCCCGCTCGATCTCGATCATGCGCTCGCCTACTACGTCGTCGTCGCGGTGATTGGCTTGCTCGTGCTCTACGTCCTCTTGCGCCTGGTGCGCTCGCCCTTCGGCCATGTGCTGGTCGCGATCCGCGAGAACCAGTTGCGCGCGACGTTCCAGGGCTATCCGGTCGAACGCTACAAGCTCGCGGTGTTCGTGATCTCGGCGGTGGTCACGGGCATCGCCGGAGCGCTGATCGCGTTCCTGAACTACCTCGTCTCGGCGGAGGCCGTCTCCGTCCCGTTTGCCGGCGAGCTGCTTGCGATGGTCGTGATCGGCGGTATGCGCAGCCTGCTGGGCCCCGCGTTAGGTGCGCTGTTCTTCATCCTGTTCCGCGAGCTGTTCTCGATCTGGACGTCGGACTGGCTGTTCTGGTTCGGCATCACTTTCGTGGCCTTCGTGATGTATTCGCCCAGCGGCCTGGTCGGCATCGGTGCACTGATCATGCGTCGCTTGCGGCCCGCGAGCGAAGAAGCGGCCGCGATGAGCCGGCGAAAGATCTATGACGGCCTGCCGCTGCCGGCCTTTCTGCGCCCGCAGGCGCTTCCGGGAACGGCGCTGGAGGTGAGCGGTGTCTCGAAGAAGTTCGGCGGCATCCGTGCCGTGCACGATGCGAGCATCAGCATCAGTGGCGGCGAGATCCACGCGCTGATCGGCCCGAACGGCGCCGGCAAGACCACGCTGTTCAACCTGGTCTCCGGCCTCTACGCGCCCGACCAGGGCAGCATCCGCCTCAACGGCCGAGACGTTGCGGGCGTGCCATCGAACGTGATCTGCCATCAAGGTCTGGCACGCTCGTTCCAGATCACCAACCTGTTCCGCGGGCTGACCATCTACGAGAACCTAAGGCTCTCGCTTCAGGCGCGCCGGCCGATGCGTTTCAACATCTGGAATGACATCGACGCCTACGAAGAAATCCACGCCGAGACCGCCGAGCTGGCCAAGTTCCTCGGGCTCGAAGGCATCGAGGAGATCGAGGGCGGCGAGCTCTCCTATGGCGGGCAGCGGCTGGTCGATCTCGGCATCGCCCTTGGCTCCAAGCCGCAGGTGCTGCTGCTCGACGAGCCGCTCGCAGGGCTTGCCGCGGCCGAGCGCGAGCGCGTCTCCAGCCTCGTCAAGAACATCGCGGCCGACATTCCCGTGCTGATCGTCGAGCACGACATCGACCGCGTACTCGGATTCTCAGCAGTGGTCACGGTGATGAACCAGGGCGAGGTGCTGATGTCGGCCTGCCCTGAGGCAGTGCGCGCAGACCTGCGGGTGCAGGAGATCTACACCGGCACGGGCATCCCCGCGGTCGCGCATCAGCGCAGCGATGATGCGACCAGCGAAACGAAACCCATCCTGCGCATCGAGCGCGTCAACACGTTTTACGGCAAGAGCCACATCCTCAATGACGCCTCGCTCGACGTGCGCGAGGGCGAGATCGTCGCGCTCCTGGGCCGCAACGGCGCCGGCAAGTCGACGCTGCTGAAGACGCTCGCAGGCCTCGTGCCTGCGGCGTCAGGCAGT
This sequence comes from Bradyrhizobium sp. UFLA05-125, assembly GCF_059803515.1. Lineage (NCBI taxonomy): Bacteria > Pseudomonadati > Pseudomonadota > Alphaproteobacteria > Hyphomicrobiales > Nitrobacteraceae > Bradyrhizobium > Bradyrhizobium sp. UFLA05-125. Next base: position 21,320 of record NZ_JBANBJ010000085.1, read on the forward strand.
ATCGACTATCGCGGCGAGGATATCGCGCACCTCGCAGCACCCGACATCGCGCGCCGCGGCATCGGCTATGTGCCGCAGGGCCGCGGCCTGTTCGCCGGCATGACCGTGCGCGAGAACCTCGCGCTCGGGCGACTCGCGCGCAAGACCGACGGCAGCGACGGCGTGGTCTGGGACGAGACGCAGATCCTGCACACATTCCCGCGGCTGAAGGAGCGCATGAACGTCGCGGCCGACTATCTCTCCGGCGGCGAGCAGCAGATGGTGGCGGTCGCACGCGCGATGTCCGGCAATGTCCGCCTGCTGCTGCTCGACGAGCCCTTCGAAGGCCTGGCGCCGGCGGTGACGCTCGAGCTGTTCAAAGTGTTCGACCAGCTTCGCCGGCACATGTCGATCGTGATCGTCGAGCACAATCTCGACCTCGTGCTCGCGCTCGCCGACCGCGTCTTCGCGCTGGAGCGCGGCGCCGTGTTCCACGAGGGCCCGGCCAAGCCGCTTCTGACGGACCTCAGCTATCGCAAGCAGATCCTGTGGCTGTGACAGCGACCACGGGTGCGCTCCCTCTCCCGCTTGCGAGAGAGGGGCGAGGTGCCGGCGCGACAGCTTACGATTTTACGAAATCATTTGACACGTCGGGCAAATCACCGGCATGATGTCATCATTGCCAAATCCCTGAAGTGACCCACGGCGTGCCCGGCAAAAGCGCGTCGCGACAGTTTGCGCGCAATTCACCCTCATCCACATCAGCAATCGGTCCAGCAGGCCGCGGGCAGGCAATCGGCCTTGCGCGCAGTCCCCCCTGCGCCTGCGCCGGCCGAAAGGAAGCATCGACATGACGGCATCTTCGAACCACGACGCGGCGGCGATCACATCAGGCGATCGACCGCAAACGACAGAATTCCCGCGGATCAAGTTCTCCAAACGCGGCTTTGCGATCGACCATCCGGATCTGGAGGCCGGCGAGCGGCTGATGGCGGATTCGTTCGGGGTCGCGGACAGCGACGCCATGTACGGCATTCTCAAGCAATTGGTGAAGGCGAGTGTGAACGGCAGCAAGCTCGACCACGCCAATCTCGCCTTCATGATTTCGATGATGCAAGGCATCAAGCCCAGGGACGCCATCGAGGCCATGCTGGCGGCGCAGATGGTCTGCGTGCACGTCATCGCGATGCGAAGTGCCCATCACCTCGCCAGCGCCGTCGACATCCAGTGCCAGGACAGCGCCGCGCGTGCGCTCGGCAAGCTCGTGCGCACGTTCCCGGCCCAGATCGAGGCGCTCAATCGTTACAGGAACAAGAGCGAGCCGGCCATCACCGTGCAAAACCTGTCGGTGCAGCACGGCGGCAAGGCCATCGTCGGCAACGTCACGCAGCATGCGCGCATGATCGTTGCGCAACCGAGCGAGGTGGCTGCGCTGGCGGATGCGCGGACAGTCCCGATGCCAATCGTCGGCGAACGGGAGCCCGTCAACGCAAGCCAAGATGCCTCCGCATGAGCAGCGGTCACGCCCGCACCACGAGCGCGATGCTGGCAAGCCCGCGCTGCGGCGCCAGAACGCGCAGCGGCGGCACCTGCCGCGCACCGGCAACGCAGGGTAAGAGGCGCTGCCGAATGCACGGTGGTGCGGACGGATCGGGCGCGCCAGAGGGAAACCGGAATGCGCGGAAGCATGGGCTGTTCACGAAGAAGGGCATCGCCGAGCAAAAGCAAATTCGGGAATTGTTGGGTGAGACGCGGAGACTGCTCAGGGAGCTCGAGTGAGACTGGCCGACGCTTCGAGCGGTCGGCCCTTTCGTCGTGCGCCGCCCCTTGACCCTCATCATTCAATGGACTGCGCGCCTCCGCGGAGAAGGCGATAATCGTTGCTATCCGGCTGCCATGCAGGCGATGCTCTCCCAATGGGTTGACCCGGTCGCCTGAGCGACACACGGAGGGAGACGACATGAAATTCGTTTCTGCCGCCGCATTGGCACTCATTGGTTGCCTTGTCGGCTTCAATTCCGCAAACGCACAAGGAGCCGCTATGAAAACGACGCCGACGACCAAAATCCTCGCCATCGGGACCATCAATCCCGGTTTCGAACAATCGCAGGTGTTTGCTGTCCTGCCGGAGGAAGTTCGGGAAACTGTCGACCTCTACCTCGATGGCAAGATCGAGCAGTGGTACTCGCTCCAGGGAAAGCCGGGCGTGGTGTTCATCATCAACGTCACCGATCCGGCCGTCGCTCACGAAATGCTCGAAAAGCTGCCTTTGGGTAAAGCACACATGATGAGCTTCGAACTGATCCCCATTGGCCCACTCAACCCGCTTCGCTTTCTGCAGGGCATGCAGCCGAAACCCTGAGATATGCAGAGCCTTGGTTGGACGTCATGCGCGGGCGCTTGCCTGACAAAGCGTGACCGTGCGAGGTGAAGCACACTTTCTGGCTTCGATCCCGAAGGGAAGGTCCGCTCCTGGCGCAGCAGGGCGAGATCTGCTCGGAGTCATTTGGCAGCAACGGTCTCCTTGAACAGTTCAACCTTGCCGACCGCGTTGTCGGTCACCGCAAAAACCTCGTACAAATCGATCTGCGGCTTCATGCCGTAGCGCTGGATGATGCCCTCGAGCCACGGCCCGGTATAGAACGCTTTGGCGTCCTCGACGCGCTCCCACTGGTACACGCCGCCGGCCCAGCCGCTTTCGGACCAGATGAAGTGCTTGCTGATCAGCCCCGTCACCTCGCGGAAGTTGGGTGCGATCTTGTGAAAGTGCTCGCGACACGCGGCGTAGTCGATCTGCGGTGGAAGTTTGTATCGTACAACGGCGGTAATCATGCGACCTCCTGGGAAGGATGCCTTCGGCGCAAGATTGATGGCAATTCCATTGATCAAGCAAGCGAAGACTGAAATATCGACCATCTGCGCGCGCCGATCACGATCAAATGTGCCAGGCGCTGCCGCGAGTAGGTCAACACGATTGACGAGAGGCTTATCGCCGCGCGGCTAACTCATCCCAATTTTTTGCGTTCAATTTTTTGCGTTAATGTGAAACGCTTCACAGCTGTTTAGCCGACGGGCTCGGATGATGCCCAAAGCAAGAGAGGCGAGCTAAGGCCCCGCAAAGCGCCACCCGGTTCCGATGGGTTTTTTCCATTCACACGCGAGTTTGGGAGCGACACATGGAAAAGCGCGAAATTGACAACAGCTTGACGAAAGATCTGACCGAAGCGAAACAGGGCGCCTTCTCGCGCCGCTCGGTGCTGACGCTGGCTTGCACCCTTGGCGCCGCCGCGCCATTTGGGATGTTTGGAGCGGCTCGCGCGCTGACGGCATCCGGGACTGGATCGCTGTCTTATATTCCGGCCGAGCCTTTTATTTGCCGCGTCGCAGCGAACGGTGAAGAGTTGCAAGGCCCGCCCCGCCAACTGAAACTCGCCTGGAACGCAAACGCGGCATGCACGGTCGCCGCGCCAGTCGCAAAGGAACGGGGTATCTTCGCCAAGCACAACCTGGATGTCGATTTCGTCAATTTCGGCGGTTCGACCGACCAGTTGCTGGAGGCGATTGCAACGGGCAAGGCGGATGCCGGTTTAGGATTGGCCCTGCGCTGGCTCAAGCCACTGGAGCAGGGCTTCGACGTTCGGCTCACCGCCGGTGTGCATGGCGGCTGCATCCGGCTCCTCGGCTCCAAGGCTGCGAATATCGACAGCCTGGAGTCCCTGCGCGGCAAGTCTATCGCGATCAGCGATCAAGCGAGCCCAGCGAAGAACTTCTTTGCGATCTACCTCGCCAAGAAAGGCATCGATCCGGCCCAAGAGGTAGAGTGGCGCCAATACCCGGCCAATCTGCTCGCGCTCGCCGTCGATAAGGGCGAAGTGCAGGCGCTGGCCGAGATCGATCCGCTGCCCTATCTGTGGCTCAAGGACGGCAAGCTCAACGAGATCGCGACAAACTTGACGGGTGAGTTCGCCGACCGCACCTGCTGCGTTCTCGCGATACGCGGCAGCCTCACCCGAAACGAAATGCCGGTGGCGGCCGCTCTGACGCGATCGATCCTGGAGGGGGCAGACCACGTCGCCGACGATCCCGCCGATGCCGCAGCAATCTATTCGGGCTACGGCGGCAAAGGGTCCCTGGAGGATCTCGCCACGATGTATCGCAGCCATACTCACCACAATCATCCCGTCGGGGCGACGCTCAAGAAGCAACTTCTACTGTACACCGACGAACTCAAGGCAGTGAACGTCATCAAGCGAAGCACTGACCCGGCCAAGTTCGCCGAACGTATTTATCTTGACGTTCTAAGCTGAACTGGAAGATCCGCAGTGAGCTCGGTCATCGACGAAGCGCCGAGGCCATCAGAGAAATCGGGTTTCGGCTTTTTTGAAAGTTCAGCCACAGGGCCGTTGATCGGTGGACTGTCAGTGGCCGCCGCATGGTCCATGGTTGCCGCGCTCACTGCGTTCTGGCCGGACAAACCCGAAAACGATTGGACCTACACGGGCGGCTTCGCCATTGCCTGCGGAGCATTGGCCGCCGCCCTCGCCGTGGTGGCCTTTGCCGGCGTTCGTTTTGCCGCTTTCCAACGTCTCAAGCGGCTTTTCCCATGGCTGTTCGCGCTCGCGCTGTTTTTTGCTGCCTGGGAAGCCGTGACAGCAAAGCTCGGATTGCTTCCGTTACCGTTTTTTCCGCCGCCGCAGGCCATCGTCGAAGTCGTAATCGACGACTGGGGGCGGCTGGCTGAAGGCACCTTCGCCTCTGCTCGTCTGCTCGCGACCGGTTATTTTATCGGTGCCGCGGTGGGATTCGTGACCGGCGTGGCGATCGGCTGGTCGCGGCTCGCCGGCTATTGGATCCACCCGGTGTTGCGGTTCATCGGGCCGCTGCCCGCGACGGCCTGGCTGCCGCTCGCATTTTTCGTTTTCCCGTCGAGTTTCAGCGCCAGCATTTTCCTGATTGCGCTCGCCACCGGGTTTCCGGTCACCGTGCTCACCTGGTCGGGTGTCGCAGGCGTGAAGACCGCCTATTACGACATCGCGCGGACATTGGGAGCATCCCAGCGCTTCCTCGTGCTCAAGGTTGCCATTCCGGCGGCAATGCCGCATGTCTTCGTTGGCCTGTTCATGGGCCTCGGCAACTCGTTTGCAGTTCTCGTCGTAGCCGAAATGCTGGGCGTGAAGTCGGGGCTTGGCTGGTATCTGCAATGGGCGCAGGGCTGGGCGGCCTATGCCAACATGTACGCCGCGCTGCTGCTCATGGCGTTCTTGTGCTCCGGGCTGATCACGCTGCTGTTCCGCTTGCGGGACCGCCTGCTATCCTGGCAGAAAGGCCTGGTGCGATGGTAGCGGCGATCGCAGGCGAACAGCCGGTCCACGGATCGACGCTGACGATCCGCGAAGTGAGCCATCGCTTCGATCTCGAAGGCCAGCCCCTGCCTGTATTGGACCGCATCAGCATGCAGGTCGGCCGCGGCGAATTTGTCGCTCTCCTGGGACCGAGCGGGTGCGGAAAATCGACCTTGCTGCGACTGGTCGCGGGGCTCGACACTCCAACTGCCGGCGCCCTGCTAACGGAGGGAAGGGAGATCGAAGCACCCGATCCGTCGCGAGTCGTCGTTTTTCAAGACCCCACGCTTTATCCATGGCGGACAGTGTGGAGCAACGTTGCTCTGGGACTGGAAGCACGCGGGTTGCTGCGCACCCATCGCGGACGTATTGAGGACGCCTTGCGCCTCGTCGGGCTCACGAGCTTCGCCAACGCCTACCCGCACCAGCTTTCCGGAGGCATGGCACAACGCGCCGCTCTGGCGCGCGCGCTGGTCAACGACCCGAAGCTGCTCATTCTCGACGAGCCTTTGGGTCAGCTCGACTCGCTGACTCGCATCGCCATGCAGGCGGAACTTGTATCACTTTGGCAGCGCTCGAGCTTCACGGCGCTGCTGGTCACGCACGATGTCGAGGAGGCGCTCCTGCTCGCCGGCCGCGTCATCGTGCTGAGCGATCGACCTGCACGGATCAAGGCCGAAGTCGTCAACAGCCAGCCCTATCCCCGCCACCGGGGCGATCCGCGCTTCGTTGAGCTTCGTCGCGAAGTGTTCGAGCATCTCGGCCTCGATGAGGCATGGTAGCCGTCAAAGCGAGCTCGCCGGGTCCAGAAGTCTGGCGAGCGCACGGAGACTTCGATGACCTCCGAATTCAACGTCCACAACGCCGCGGGCTATGAGCAGCTCATGGGCCGCTGGAGCCGAAGGCTCGCCCGGCTATTCATCGACTTCACAGGGGTCGCCGACGGCGAAAGGATTCTCGACGTCGGCTGCGGCACCGGGAGCTTGACCTTCGCGCTCGCCAACGCCGCCGACCTCGCGGAGATTGCCGCGATCGACTATTCACCGGTCTTTGTCGAGGAGGTGATCCGGCGCAACACAAACCCGCGAATAAGCGCCCGACAAGCGGATGCCTGCGCCCTGCCCTTCAAGGACGGCACGTTCGACCGCGCCTTGGCGCTTCTCGTGCTCCACTTCGTTCCCGAAGCGGGCAAGGCAGTCGCCGAGATGCGCCGCGTCGTTCGGTCGGGCGGCGTGGTCGCGGCGGCGGTGTGGGATCATCTCGGCGGCATGCCCGGCATGCGCATGATGGTCGATACGGTGGCGGCACTCGGTGAAAGCGGGCGCCAGTTGCGCAGTCGCTATTTCTTTCAACCTATGATGCAGCCGGGCGAATTGAGACGAACTTTTGTCGAACAGGGTCTCGTGGACGTTGCGGAAGTGGAGCTGATGATCCGTATGGACTACCAAAGCTTTGCCGACTATTGGGAGCCGATTGCCGCTGGCGAAGGGCCGCTCGGCAAGTATGTGGCAGCGCTCGACGCTGCGGAGCGAGCACGCATCGACGCCGCCATGCGCGATGCCTACGAGGCCGGCCGGCCCGATGGCCCGAGGTCCTTTGCAAACGTCGCGTGGGCCTGCCGTGGCTTCGTTCCCTAATTCGACGGTCAGAGCCATCTCTTATGTGACCTGGATCATAGTCCGCGTCCCCTAAACGGATTAGGCTGACTCACAGGTTAAGCGTTAGCTTGCTTTGCCGCGCCCGACGGGCGGTTCCTCCCAAGACTCGGCCGATCGCTTCGAACAACCGAAGCGATCGGCCCGTTCGTCTTGCGTGAGCTCCAATATCGCAGCCGCCAATCAAACGCGCGATCGCTTCGCTTTGAGGCTCTCCTCCGGCCCCACGATGGCGCAACGAATCACGACATTTCGTGACGCGATTGATGCGCGGGTTTGCGTGCCTGCATGAACCTTTCTGATCCGGAATGACGGGGCTGTCTTTCCCGCAGTTGGCACCCTCCTTCCGATCGTGTAACGCCACCGAAAAGCTTTTCGGGATGGGACGCTCATGACTGCGGTGGCCACGGAGGAAGCGGGAGTTGGCACCCGCGCGCTGATCCTTGCGCTGATCGCGCTCGCGTGCGGACACATGCTCTCGACCTTGCTGCGCACCATTCCGGCGGTCAGCCTCGATCTGATGGCGACGGATTTCGGCATCAAGGCGCAGGCGCTGGCCAGCCTCACCTCGGTCTATCATTTCGCCTTTGCCGCAGCCCAAATCCCGGTTGGCGCGGCGATGGACCGTTTTGGCGTGCGTCCGGTGTCGCTCAGCCTGCTCGGCGGGACCGTGGTCGGCGCAACGGCTTCCGGCTTTGCGACAGGGCCGGAAAGTTTTGCGTTCGGGCAATTGCTGCTGGGCGTTGCCACCTCCGGCATGCTGATGTGCCCGATGACGCTGGCTGCCAAGCAATTGTCGGCGGCGCGGTTCGGCCTGTGGTCGGGTGCAATCCTCTCGATCGGCAATATCGGCATGCTGCTGTCGTCGAGCCCGCTCGCCTTCGTGGTCGATCATTACGGCTGGCGCGCGGGATTCTGGATCTCGGGCGGCGCGGGCATCCTGGTAGCACTCGCCGTCTTTGCGCTGGTGCCGAACCAGCCGGCCGAGCACAAGGACGATTCCTCGCCTCTGTCGCAGATGATCGAGGTGCTGCGACTCGGCTTGTCACGCCCCCTGCGCGGCTTGATCGCGCTCGCGCTGGTGTCGCTTGCGACCTCGCTGGTGCTGCGGGGCCTGTGGGGCGGGCCGTGGCTGATGGAGATCAAGGGCTTGTCGCGGATCGAGGCCGGCAACGAGCTCGGCGCATTCACGATCGCGATGATCGTCGGCCCGCTTTGCATCGGCATGGTCGATCGCTGGTTAGGCCGCCGCCGCGAGTTGGTTGCCGGCGCGCACCTTCTCGCGGCATTTCTGCTCGCACTGATGGCGTTCGGCGCGCCGTACTACGCAGTCTCTCTGCTGTTCGGCGTTCCCGTCATGCCGCCGCAATACGACCTCGTGCTGTTCGTGCTCATTGGCCTTGCGACCTCCGCGCAGCCGCTGCTGTTCGGCATGTCACGTCAACTGGTTGACGCGCAGGTTGCAGGCAAAGCACTCGCCGCGGTGAACCTCGCCTTCTTCCTCGGCGCAGCCCTGATGCAGTCGACCACCGGCGCAGTGGCGGCGCTCGCGGGACTGCCGGCGGTGCTGCTGTTCATGGCCGCGACGCTTCTGATCGGCACGCTGATTTTTCTGGCTTATACGTCACCAAGCCCGCAATCGCCACGCATGAATTGATGAGGGAGCACGCCTGGCTTTCGCCGCGGCTACCCGCGATCGAACGAATGCTCGCGCCGCGAAAGTTCGTTCCGGTCAACACTGGCCGCCGATCCGCACCAGCCGGGATGGAGCCTGCACGACTTGCGTGACGCTGCGAGGCAGATTGTCGCGGGCGTCGAAATTCGCCGCTGACTGTGAATTGGCTCACAATGGACACTCGATCGGCGGGCTAAGATTTTTGACGGAAGTCGGTTTGCGAAATTTTCTGCGCAGAAGATTTCCTTCAGGAAATTGTTCTGGATCCGAGCTATCGCGGTTGCCTTCGACGTCACCGTCGCAACGGCTGCGCCTGCCTCTGCCAGACAGAATCGTTGGCTGCGCGCTGCCGATTGATAGCTAAGCCAGCGATGTTTCGATCACAGTTGATGTTGAAGACTGCCGGCTGGCGACGCGGCGGCGATGATGCACGTGCCGGCAATAGGAGTATCCGGAGATTGCGCCATGAGCACGATCTACAGTGCAACAGCATACAGACGGCTCGCTTCCGCCCGGCGCGTCGTCCGATTCCTGGAAAGACACTGGCAGGCGTTTCAAGAGCGGCGCAAATGCGCGCGGCTGCAGGCCGCCCTGTCCGATCTGGGTGACAGGGAATTGATGGATATCGGCATTTCGCGTGGGGAGATCGACTACGTCGCCTCAAACCCGAACATCGACCCGCGCGGCGCCCGTCCGATTCCGCCAGCGATGATCTGATATCCGCCCCCATGCGTGCCCCGAACTGCGCTGCGGCCGCAAGTCGGCCGAGCTCCTGCGTAGCCGGTCGAATATCGAGTTCTTGGTGAAACCCGCCTTGAACTGCACGTGGGTTTCACTGCGCTCCAGCAACCTTGCGAGCTATCGCTTGATTAGGCTGGCGCGATCGGCGTACCCTGCAAAGAAAAATGCGGGATGGAAGCATGGCACGCATCGCATCGGCCGAGACCGGACTCTACCGAATCCCCCTCCCCGTCACTCTTTCCGACAGCACGCATGGCGAGATCCGGGCGTTCGAGCTCATCACCTGCCGCGTGCGCGATGCCGATGGCGCGGAAGGAACAGGTTACACCTACACCGTCGGCCGCAATGGCGGCGCGATCGCCGATATCTTGAAACGAGAAATCCCCGAGCTGATCGACGGCTTTGAGGCCGACGATACCGAGGCGATCTGGCATCACGTCTGGTGGGGCCTGCATTATGGCGGACGCGGCGGCGCCGCGGTGCTCGCGCTCTCGGCGCTCGACATCGCGCTTTGGGATATGAAAGCACGCCGCGCGAACCTGCCGCTGTTTCGCCTGCTCGGCGGTTTCGATGCCCGCGTGCCCTGCTATGCCGGCGGCATCGACCTTGATCTCTCGGTCGAGGCGCTTCTCAAGCAGACGGACGACAATCTCGCCAAGGGCTTTCGCGCCATCAAGATGAAGGTTGGCCGGCCCGATCTCAAGTCCGACGTCGCGCGCGTCGCGGCGATGCGACAGCATCTCGGCGACGGCTTTCCGCTGATGGCGGATGCCAACATGAAATGGACCGTCGAGGAGGCGATCCGCGCCGCCCGCGCATTGCAGCCGTTCGATCTCACCTGGCTCGAGGAGCCGATCATCCCCGACGACGTCGCCAGCCACGCGCGTATCCTTGAGTCCGGCGGCGTGCCGATCGCGGCGGGGGAAAATCTGCGCTCGCTGTGGGAGTTCAAGAACTACATCGCCGCGGGCGCGGTGTCCTATCCCGAGCCCGACGTCACCAATTGCGGCGGCGTCACGGCCTTCATGAAGATCGCCCGGCTCGCCGAGGCCTTCAACCTGCCCGTCACCAGCCATGGCGCGCACGACATCACGGTGCACCTGCTCGCGGCTTGCCCGAACCGCTCCTACCTCGAGGCGCACGGTTTCGGGCTCGACCGCTACATCGAGCATCCGCTGGTGCTCGACCGCGGCATGGCGCTGGCGCCAGTGCGGCCCGGTCACGGCATCGGCTTCGACTGGAAGGGGCTGGCACAGCTTTCGCCTTAGAGAGCAGGTCGTCATGCCCGGGCTTGTCCCGGGCATCCACGTTCTTGGCGCCTGCGAGGCAAGCCGTGGATGGCCGGGACAAGCCCGGCCATGACGATGGGGCGACAGCCTCTGCACGCGAGGCATTTGCTGGCGCTGCATGCGGCGGCCGGATAATCCGCTATGGTGACCACAGCCGGCACCATCCGAAAGACACCTGCCTTGACACCTGAGCTTCACCAGAAACTGACCGCGTGGCGCCAGCATCTGCATGCCCATCCCGAACTGTCCTTGCAGGAAAAGGCGACCTCGGCCTTCGTGCAGGACAAGCTTGCCGAGCTCGGCATTCCCTTCGAGGCCGGCATCGGCGGTCACGGCATCGTCGCGACGCTGAAGCGCGGATCTGCGCAAGGCCGGGTCGGCTTGCGCGCCGATATGGATGCGCTGCCGATCACGGAGGAAACGGGGCTTGCCTACGCATCACGCCATCAAGGCGTGATGCATGCCTGCGGCCATGACGGCCACACCGCATCCCTGCTCGGCGCGGCGGCGCTGCTGGCGGCAGATGCGAGCTGGAGCGGCACCGTCGATTTCATTTTCCAGCCGGCCGAGGAAGGTTTTGGCGGCTCGCGCGCGATGGTCGCGGACGGTCTGTTCGAGCGCTTTCCGATGATGCGGATTTTTGGCTTCCACAACTGGCCGGGCCTGGACGCCGGCACCATCGCGGTGCACGACGGCGTCGTCATGGCCTCCGGCGGGCGTGTCACGTTGACGATCGAGGGACACGCGGGCCACGCCGGCATGCCGCATCTGACGCGCGATCCGGTCGTTGCCGCCGGCCACCTGATCGTGGCGCTGCAATCGATCGTGGCGCGCAATGTCGACCCGCTCGACACCGCCGTGTTGTCGCTGTGCACGATCGAGGGCGGCACGGCGGCGAACCAGGTCGCCGGACGCGTGGTGATCCGCGGCACGCTGCGCAATCATCGCGGCGCGGTGCGCGATACCATCGTCGAAGGCATCGAGCGGACCTGCGCCGGAATTGCGATGAGCTTTGGTGTCAAGGTCACGCCCGACATCACCTTCGGCGTCGGCACGGTCGTCAATACGCCGGCGGAAGCGGGCCTTGCGCGGATCGCCGCTGAGAAGGTGCGGGCGCCGCTGCGCCGCGACCTCGCGCCGAGCATGGCCGGCGAGGACTTCGCCTTCTACCTCCAGCATTGCCCCGGCGCCTTCGTCTGGATCGGCAACGGGCTCTTGCGCGATGGCGCCGAACTTCACGGCCCGCGCTACGACTTCAACGACGCGGTCTTGCCGGTGGCATCGAGCTGGATGGCCGAGGTCGCCAAGACGGCGCTGGCTTCGAACTAGCCAATCGACGGCTGGCCGTATGCGTTCGCTGAATTGTTTGAGCATGGTCTCCGCGCAAACGCGTTCCGGGTTTGTCGCCAGAGAAAGCCGCTTCAAGCTTTCCGGATCATGCTCTAGATGATGCCGTCTTGCCGAAGCGCCGCAATCGCAGCCTCATCGTAGCCGAGTTCGGCCAGCACGAGATCGGTGTGCTCGCCGAGCGTCGGCGGGCGCGTTGCAATTTCACCCGGCGTTTCCGACAACCGGACGGCAGCGCGTGTCACCGGTGCGGGCTTCGGCAAGCCTGGATAGTCGACATCCTGCATGAATCCGGCAGCCCGGATGTGCGGATGATCCAACGCCTGTTGCGGGCTGAGGACAGGACCGGTCGGAATCATCGCACGTCCCAGCGTGTCGACGGCCTCCTGCGTGGTGCGCTCGGCGCACCAGCGCGCCATCCGCTCGCTGATGACAGGGCCGTTATTGCCGCGGCTGATATCGTCGGCAAAGCGCGGATCACCGAGCCATTGCTCCTCCTCACCCATCAGCTTGGCCCAACGTTTGAACAGCGGATGGCCCGTGACCTGGCACAGCACCCAGCCGTCCTTGGTGCGGTAGATGTCGGCTGGAGCCGCGGTCTGGCCGAGATTGCCGGTCGGAACGCGATTGATCGATATCACGGCCTGCTCGATCAGCGTGGCGTTGGTGAAGGACAGTGCCGTTGCGAGCAGCGCGCCCTCGACGATCTGCCCGCGCCCGGACTTGCCGCGCTCGATCAGCGCGGCAAGTGTCCCGAATGCGCAGTGCAACGCGGTACCGAAATCAACCCAGTTCACCGCGGCCCGGTAAGGCGGATCGCCGGCGCCCGTCATGTACACCGAGCCCGACATGACCTGCCCGACACCGTCGAAGCCGACGCGGTCGGACCAGGGCCCCGGCCCGCCGAACGCGGTTGCCGTCGTCAGGATGATGTCGGGCTTGATCGCCTTCAATGACTCGTAGTCGAGCTTCATCGCGCGCAGGGTCTGTGGAGGCAAATTGGCGACGACGACGTCCGCAGTCGCGATCAGGCGGCGCATCACCTCCTGCCCTTCCGGCTTCATCGGATCGAGCGTGATGCACTTCTTGTTGCGGTTGATCTGTAGAAACAGCGCGCCTTCACCGCCTTCGCCGACGGGCGCCACGAAACGGTCCTCGCTGCCATCGCGCTTTTCCACGCGAATGACCTCGGCGCCGAACTCGGCCAGCAACGTCGCGCAATACGGCCCCGCGATATAGCGCCCGAAATCGAGGACGCGCATGCCCTCCAGAACTCCCCCCATCGATGGCTTTCCTTATCGTATTTTGCCCGGTGTTTCTGCCAGATTACAGGGACTGGCTGCGGCGGCAAGGAGGCAACGGACATCATGCTCTGCTCGTAGATGTGATCGGCCAACAGTTTCGGCTGACGGAAATTCTGCTCTAGTATGGTCTGTCCGTCCCCTAGCCAGAGCGTACATCCATGCCGCATCAATTCGATCGCTCCGCCGAAGATCTCGGCAATGCGATCCATCTCGAGCACGTCAACGTCCAGGTCCCGGATCAGCGCCTCGCCACCTTGTTTTACGTCACGGGGCTCGGGCTCACCCGCGACCCCTATCTGATGGTGTCCGACACCAACATGTGGATCAATGCCGGACAGAGCCAGTTTCATTTGCCGAGCGGCAGGCCGCAGGTGCTGCGCGGTCACGTCGGGCTGGTCATTGCGGGGCGTGAGGCACTGCTGCAGCGACTCGCGTCGGTCGCGAGCAAGCTCGAGGGCACGGCGTTCGCGTTCGCCGAGCACAACGACTACGTCGAGGCGATTTGTCCGTGGGGCAATCGCCTGCGCTGCTACGAGCCGGACGCCGCGCGCTTCGGGCGCATCGCGCTCGGCATTCCCTACGTCGAATTCGACGTGCCGGCCGGATCCGCACCCGGAATTTGCGCCTTCTATCCCGAGATCATGGGCATGCCCGCTAGCTTGCGGAACGGCGACGGCCGGGTTGCCGCCGTGAAGACGGGCCGCAACCAGCATCTCCTGTTCCGCGAGACCGATCGGCCTCAGCCTGATTATGACGGCCACCACGTGCAGATGTATATCACCGATTTCTCCGGCCCTTACCGAAGGCTATCGGCGCGCAAGCTGATCTCCCGCGAGGACAATCAATACCAGTACCGGTTTTGCGACATCGTCGATCTCGACGGCGGCAAGCGTCTCTTCACGGTCGAGCACGAGGTGCGCAGCGCGACCCATCCAATGTTCATGCGGCCAATGGTCAACCGCAATCCGGCGCTGACCAACCGCAACTACGCATTCGGCCACGATCAGTCGTCCTGGGCGATGGGGCCGGATCAATATGAGGGCTAGAGCGTGATCGCGGCAAACGCGGAACGCGGTTGCGCGGCGATCATGCTCAAGCAAAAATCCTAGAGTGCGATGACGATTCATCCCAATCTCATCGCACCGCGCTCCAGGGAGCAATAAGGATTGTACTTGGGCCGGCTGGTGTGCCGCTCCTTCGCTCATCAGAAGGATGATGCCCACGTGCGGAACCACCCGTAAATTTCCCAAGTGTTGGCCACTTGGCTCACTGGTTAACTGGTGCAGGTCGAGCGCCGCACCATGAAGACACCGAAGCCAAAGCAATGGACCGAGCTGGAAGTCCGGCAGTTGGTCAAGCTCGCCCGGCGGGGAGTTGGCGCATCGAAAATAGCCGCCGAACTGGGGCGCCACGCCGGCTCGGTGAGGCGAATGGCGCGGACGGTGGGAATATTGTTGAAGAAGTAACCGTCGTGGACAAGCGCGAAAGGTCTGGATCGCCGCGCAAGAAGTTTGGGTGATCCGACTAAGCATTCGACACCCGAACAGATCCGATCTATTGCAGCGCAATGCGCGCCGTCGGCTACGGATAACTCTTTATATCCATGGCTTTCTCACCGCAAAGGCTCAGAGTGCCGGCATCAAGCAAAGCCAATTCTTTCTGGCGGAGGCCCCATGAGCCGCTCACCCTCTATCGTGCCGCATGCGTCAGCCAACCATGACATCTACCTCGTGCTTGAAGACTTCGGGGGCAGGCTTGGGTGTGCCTGGTGCGAGACTGCCGAAGAGGACGCCAATCGCGTTACGCTGATGCGGCACCTGGTCGAGGGCCAATACGAGCATCCCATCCGCATCGTTGCCTTCAATCCGATAGAGGGATGGTCACGTGATGTGACTGCGGACATCGCCGATGAGATTCGTCGTCGCTTCGTCGAGCTCGACGAGGTGGCGCCATCTCTGCTGGAGTTTCTCGACAGAGCGGCCGGCCACTGATTGCCACGCTCGCGAGCTTGTCAAACAACACACCTGTTTGGGGCTTCCTCAAGAACCAGGAGGCGCTATACTGACCTCATTGCAATATCATTTTTGTATATGGGGACGACGATGTTGGACGATGAATTTAACAAACAGCGCGCGAGGATATTGCGTGACCTCGCAGAGCAAGCTGATCCTTTTATCAAAAGACGTCTTCTGAAGTTGGTGGAGCGCTACGAGCCCAAGCGACGGAACGCGCCAATTGACCAACAATTTCAAGCCCGGCTTCAGCGGGACATCGAACATCACGACATCACTTCTGACTGATTATGGGGGCCCATCTCTTTTGATGCCGGTCAAAAAGAACTGGCGTTCGAGAGCAAGAGGGTGGAAACTCCAGTCCACGAGCATCACGTCAGCCGTAAATTGGAAAATTGCGATTTCGCCAACGCGGGAGCAGCGTCATGCGATACGCTTTTGGGCAGATAGTCTCTCTTCAGGATCAGTTCTCGAAGGTCGCGCAGGAGAGCCGAGAGCAGGCGAAAACGATGCATGCCGGCAAGGAGAGAGAGGAGCTTGAGAGGAAGGCCAGCCAAGCCGACACGGCGGCCCACATAGACGACTGGGTCAATTCTTCCGGGCTCCGGCGCCCAACCTAGTCGGATCAAATCGTCGCCAATTGAATGAAGGCGCTTATCAAGGCTGGTTGTTCGGCGGCCTTTCGATGAACCTGCGACTGCCGTTGAGAAGCTCGAGGTTATTGGCGATGACCGGGTTACCTGGATCGAGAGAATAGGCCTTCTCGAACTTGCGTCGCGCAGCACTCAGATTGCCGCGCAGCATGTACGAATATCCCTGATCATTCAGGATTTGAACGGTTTCACCCCCAAGCTTGATCGCCTGAGCATAAGCCTGATCGGCAAGATCGAACCGGCGGATCCGATCATAGCTCGCGGCAAGCCCAATCCAGGCCGTCACGTCCTTCGGCGATTTCTCGACAGCGTCCTTGAAATAGCGCTGGGCGAGCCCGTAACTGCCGCGGTTGTAATGCTCCAGTCCCAGGCGAACCGGCTCGTCCGACGGGTAGTACTTGACGTCGGTCGGCTCCTGCACGGGATCCCCGCCCGGCGGATCGACGGGAGCCACGATTGCCGCTTCCCGCGTTGTGTAGTCACACGCCGCGAGGACCGTCCCCAAGCAGCAACAAGTCAGCTAATTAGATGCGCCGGATAGCTCCTTGGATCGTGTCCCTTGGCGTGGTGTAGCTGAGTGGGTGTCACCACGTTCGCCGGCATGGGCCGGATCGGTCAGCTGGCGATAGCCGGGAAGCTGACGGCGGGATCATCGCCCAAAGGCGCGATCGTTTCCAGTG
>NZ_JBANBJ010000086.1:0-36340 GCF_059803515.1 Bradyrhizobium sp. UFLA05-125
CGAGGCGATGGTGGTGGCGCAACAGGATGGCCGCGGCGACAAGCACCTCGTCGGCTATGTGGTGTGTGCGCCCGAAGCTCAATCGGATGAGCTGGATGGCCCTGACCTTGCCAACACTTTGCGGGCGCACTTAAGTGCGCGGCTGCCGGACTACATGGTGCCGTCGGCGTTCGTGCAGCTATCAGGGCTGCCGCTGACGGTGAACGGCAAGCTCGACCGCAAGGCACTGCCGGCGCCGGCTGACGATGCCTTTGCGCGGGCAGCCTATGAGGCGCCGCAGGGCGCGATCGAGACAGCGCTGGCAGAGATCTGGGCGGAGCTTCTCGGGCTGGAGCGGGTCGGACGCAACGACCACTTCTTCGAGCTCGGCGGCCACTCGCTCCTGGCGGTGCAGGTGTCGAGCCGGCTGTCGCAGGCTGTTGGGGTCGAACTGCCGCTGTCGACGCTGTTCGCCAGGCCGGTGCTGGCCGATCTGGCGGCAAGCATCGTCGAGGTGTTGAGCCGCTCCGGTCCCCAAGACCTGCCGGCGATTGCGGCCGTATCGCGTCATGAGCCGCTTGTGCTGTCGTTTGCGCAGCAGCGGCTGTGGTTTTTGGCGCAGCTGGACGAAGGCAGCACGCACTATCACATTCCGCTAGCCTTGCGGCTGCGCGGGGTGCTCGACCGCAGCGCCTGGCAGCGCAGCCTTGACCGTCTGTTTGCGCGTCATGAGGCGCTGCGCAGTGTCTTTGTCGCACCGGAGGGCCAGCCCCGAGTTGAGGTTCTGCCGGCCGATGCGGGGCTGCCGGTGCTCGAGCACGATCTGCGGGGTCGGCCGGATGCTGAGGCGGCACTTTTGGATCTGTGCCATCAAGAGGCAGGCTTGCCGTTTGATCTTGCGCGCGGGCCGCTGATCCGCGGGCGTCTGATCCGGATGTCGGATGAGGAACACGTCTTCCTGCTGACCCAGCATCACATCGTCTCGGACGGCTGGTCGATGGGCGTGCTGGTGCGTGAACTCAGTCAGCTTTATCGCGCGTTCGAGGCAGGACAGGACGATCCTTTGCCGCCGCTGGCGATCCAGTATCCGGACTATGCCGCCTGGCAACGCCAATGGCTGGCGGGGGAACGGCTGCAGAAGCAGGCGAAATATTGGCGCAGCAATCTATCTGATGCGCCGGCGCGTCTGGCCTTGCCGACGGACCGTGCGCGACCGGCCCAGCAGTCGTTTGCCGGGGCCAGTGTTCCTGTTGTCATCGATGCTGATCTGACGCGGGACTTGAGGCGGCTCAGCCAGCGGCATGGCACGACGTTGTTCATGACGGTGCTGGCGGCGTGGGCTGCGGTGCTATCGCGGCTGTCGGGGCAGGACGACCTTGTGATCGGGGTGCCGAGTGCCAATCGGGGGCGCCGCGAGATCGAAGAGTTGATCGGCTTCTTCGTCAACACCCTGGCGCTTCGGCTGGATCTATCGGGCGAGCCAAGCGTGTCGGAGCTTCTGGAGCGGACGCGGCGCACGGCGCTGGCTGCGCAGGAGCATCAGGACCTGCCGTTCGAGCAGGTGGTGGAGATCGTGCAGCCAGCCCGCGGGCTTGACCACACGCCGTTGTTGCAGGTGATGTTGGCCTGGGAGAACAACGCCGTCGGGTCGTTCGATCTTGCCGGGTTGAGCGTGGAGGCTGCCGGGGAAGGGCTCGATCAGGTCAAGTTCGATCTGGAGCTGAGCCTAAGCGAGCATGGCGAGGAGATCGCTGGAACGCTGAGTTATGCCACGGCGCTGTTCGATGAAGCGACGATCGAGCGGCAGCGGGGTTATCTGCTGGCGCTGCTGCGGGCAATGGCTGCCGATGCAGCCCAGCCGGTCGGCCGCATCGACATCCTGCCGGCTGAGGAGCGCAACTATCTGCTGGAGGATCTGAACCGGACGGCCGCGGCCTATCCGTCGGAGCGGTGCATCCATGAGCTGTTCGAGGCGCAGGTGCAAAAGGCGCCGGACGCGGTGGCGGTGGTCCACGAAAACGAGAGCCTGAGCTATGGCGAGCTCAACGCGCGGGCCAACCGGCTGGCGCATCATCTGATCGCACTCGGAGTCAGGCCGGGAGATAGCATTGCGACAGTGCTTGATCGCTCCGTCGCTCTTGTGGTGGCGCAGTTGGCGATCCTGAAGACGGGCGGAGTGTATGTGCCGATCGATCGCGGCCTTCCATCTGCGCGACAAGAATGGCTGATGGCTGATTGTGCTGCCCGCCTGGTGCTTAGCCAGATTGACGGTAATGATCTGGTTGAGGCGACGATACCTGTTCTGGCTATTGAGCCGCTCATAGTTGGAACGGGATGTAGTTCCGATCCTGGCCTAGCGTTGAGCGCTGAGGCTGCCGCTTACGTAATGTACACCTCCGGCTCAACCGGCCTTCCCAAAGGAGTTCTTGTTTCTCATCGTGCTGTCAACCGGCTCGTGATCAATAATGGATATGCGAAGATTGAGGCGGGAGATCGTGTGGCATGGGCTGGCAATCCCGCCTTCGACGCAAGCACATTCGAAGTGTGGGCGCCGCTGCTTAACGGTGGTTGCATTGTTGCAATCCAAGCTGTCACAGATACTCCCAGTTTTGCCAGGGCGCTTAAACAGCACCGGGTGACGTCACTTTTTCTGACAACAGCATTATTCAACCAATATGCATCATCGATTGCTCCGACGTTAGCCCAACTTAAGTACCTCCTCTGTGGAGGAGAGCGCAATAATCTTCGCTCATTTCTGAGATTGCTGAAAGAAGAAGGCCCCGTACGTCTCATTCACTGCTACGGCCCGACCGAGACGACGACCTTCGCGACAGTCTACGAGATCAACTTGAGTAACGAAACACTCCGCCGTCTCCCGATCGGCCGTCCGATTGCGAACACGCGGGTTTACCTGCTGGACGGTCATGGCGCGCCGGTGCCGTTTGGTGCGGTGGGCGAGCTTTACATCGGCGGGGCGGGGGTCGCGCGGGGCTATCTGAACCGCCCCGAGCTGACAGCCGAGCGGTTCATCGCCAGTCCCTTTGTGGAGGGCGATCGGCTGTACAGGACCGGCGACCTGGCGCGCTATCTGCCGGACGGCAATCTGGAGTTCCTGGGCCGCAATGACGACCAGGTGAAGATCCGCGGCTTCCGCATCGAGCCGGGCGAGATCGCGGCGCGGCTTTGCGAGCACGCCTTTGTGCGCGAGGCGGTGGTGGTGGCGCGCCAAAACCGCGCCGGCGACAAGCACCTTGTCGCCTATGTGGTGGGCTCGGACGAGGCTGGCTCGGACGAGGACGATGGAGGCGGGTTGGCCAACACCTTGCGGGCGCACTTAAGTGCGCGGCTGCCGGACTACATGGTGCCGTCGGCGTTCGTGCAGCTATCGGGGCTGCCGTTGACGGTGAACGGCAAGCTCGACCGCAAGGCACTGCCGGCGCCGGTTGACGATGCCTATGCGCGGGCAGCCTATGAGGCGCCGCAGGGCGCAGTCGAGACGGCGCTGGCAGAGATCTGGGCGGAGCTTCTCGGGCTGGCGCGGGTCGGACGCCACGACAACTTCTTCGAGCTCGGCGGCCACTCGCTCCTGGCGGTGCAGGTGTCGAGCCGGCTGTCGCAGGCTGTTGGGGTCGAACTGCCGCTGTCGACGCTGTTCGCCAGACCGGTGCTGGCCGATCTGGCGGCAAGCATCGTCGAGGTGTTGAGCCGCTCCGGTCCCCAAGACCTGCCGGCGATTGCGGCCGTATCGCGTCATGAGCCGCTGATGCTGTCGTTTGCGCAGCAGCGGCTGTGGTTTTTGGCGCAGCTGGACGAAGGCAGCACGAACTACCACATTCCGCTGGCCTCGCGGCTGCGTGGGGTGCTCGACCGCAGCGCCTGGCAGCGCAGCCTTGACCGTTTGTTTGCGCGTCACGAGGCACTGCGCAGTGTCTTTGTCGCACCGGAGGGCCAGCCCCGAGTTGAGGTTCTGCCGGCCGATGCGGGGCTGCCGGTGCTCGAGCACGATCTGCGGGGTCGGCCGGATGCTGAGGCGGCGCTTCTGGAGCTGTGCCATCAAGAGGCAGGCTCGCCGTTTGATCTTGCGCGCGGGCCGCTGATCCGCGGGCGTCTGATCCGGATGTCGGATGAGGAACACGTCTTCCTGCTGACCCAGCATCACATCGTCTCGGACGGCTGGTCGCTGGGCGTGCTGGTGCGTGAGCTGAGCAGCCTGTACCGGGCATTCGTGGCCGGAGAACACGATCCGCTGCCGCCGCTTGCGATCCAGTATCCGGATTATGCGGTCTGGCAACGGCAATGGCTCTCCGGCGAGCGGCTCTCGAACCAGGCGCAGTATTGGCGCAGCAATCTATCTGATGCGCCGGCGCGTCTTGCGCTGCCGACGGACCGGCCGCGGCCGGCCCAGCAGTCGTTTGCCGGGGCCAGTGTTCCTGTTGTCATCGATGCGGATCTGACGCGGGAGTTGAGGCGGCTCAGCCAGCAGCATGGCACGACGTTGTTCATGACGGTGCTGGCGGCGTGGGCTGCGGTGCTGTCGCGGCTGTCGGGGCAGGACGACATTGTGATCGGGGTGCCGAGCGCCAATCGCGGCCGCGGCGAGATCGAAGGGTTGATCGGCTTCTTCGTCAACACCCTGGCGCTTCGGCTGGACCTGTCGGGCGAGCCGAGCGTGTCGAAGCTTCTGGAACGGACGCGGCGCACTGCGTTGGCTGCGCAGGAGAATCAGGACCTGCCGTTCGAGCAGGTAGTCGAAATCGTCAAGCCGCCCCGGCATCTCGATCACACACCACTGTTCCAGGTGATGCTAGCCTGGGAGAACAACGCCGTCGGGTCGTTCGATCTTGCCGGATTGAGCGTGGAGGCTGCCGGGGAAGGGCTCTATCAGGTCAAGTTCGATCTGGAGCTGAGTCTAGGCGAGCGTGATGAGGTCATAGCCGGAACGTTTGATTATGCCACGGCGCTGTTCGATGAAGCGACGATCGAGCGGCAGCGGGGTTATCTGCTGGCGCTGCTGCGGGCGATGGTTGCCGATGCTGGGCAGCCGGTCGGCAGCATCGACATCCTGCCGGCCGACGAACGCAGCTACCTGCTGGAGGAGTTGAACCGGACAGCGGCGGCCTATCCGTCGGAGCGGTGCATCCATGAGCTGTTCGAGGCGCAGGTGCAAAAGGCGCCGGACGCGGTGGCGGTGGTCCACGAAAACGAGAGACTGAGCTACGGCGAGCTCAACGCGCGGGCCAACCAACTGGCGCATCATCTGATCGCGCTCGGGGTCAGGCCGGATCAGCCGATTGCGATCTGCCTGGAGCGCAGCCCGGCGATGGTGGTGGGACTCTTGGCGATCCTGAAGGCGGGCGGCGCCTATCTGCCGCTGGATCCGGCCTACCCGTCTCAGCGGCTGCGCCAGGTGCTGGGCGACGCAGCGCCGCAGCTGCTGCTTTGTGACGCGGCCGGCCGTGCCGCGCTGGGCAGCGATGCGCTGGCCGATGTGAGCTTGGTGGATCTCGAGGCGGCGGCTCCGGTGTGGGCAAACCTGCCGGCGTCGGATCCGGACCCGCGCGCGCTCGGCCTGAGCTCGCGCCACCTCGCCTATGTGATCTACACCTCCGGATCAACAGGCACCCCCAAGGGGGCACTAAATGAGCACCGTGCCATCATCAATCGCCTGATCTGGATGCAGAAGGCCTACGCGCTCGAGGCGACTGATGTCGTCTTGCAGAAGACGCCGTTTGGCTTCGATGTCTCGGCCTGGGAGTTCTTCTGGACCTTACTTGAAGGAGCGACCCTGGTACTGGCGCCACCGGATGCGCACAAAGATCCCGATGCATTGGTCGACTTGATCATCAGCCAGCGCATCACGACGGCTCACTTCGTGCCATCCATGCTGGTCAGCATCATGGACACGAAGGGGATTGAGCGCTGCACATCCCTGCAGCGTCTCGTGTGTAGTGGTGAGGCGCTTTCTGCCTCCCTTACGCAGAAGGTTCGGCGAGTATTACCTTGGACTGGTCTGCACAATCTGTATGGTCCAACGGAAGCTGCGATCGACGTGTCAGCATGGAGCTGCCCGGCTGAGTTTGATGGGGCCATTGTCCCGATCGGCCGTCCGATTGCGAACACGCGGGTTTACCTGCTGGACGGTCATGGCGCGCCCGTTCCGTTTGGTGCGGTGGGCGAGCTTTACATTGGCGGGGCGGGAGTCGCGCGGGGCTATCTGAACCGCCCCGAGCTGACAGCCGAGCGGTTCATCGCCAGTCCCTTTGTGGAGGGCGATCGGCTGTACAGGACCGGCGACCTGGCGCGCTATCTGCCGGACGGCAATCTGGAGTTCCTGGGCCGCAATGACGACCAGGTGAAGATCCGCGGCTACCGCATCGAGCCGGGCGAGATCGCGGCGCGGCTTTGCGAGCACGCCTTTGTGCGCGAGGCGATGGTGGTGGCGCAACAGGATGGCCGCGGCGACAAGCACCTCGTCGGCTATGTGGTGTGTGCGCCCGAAGCTCAATCGGATGAGCTGGATGGCCCTGACCTTGCCAACACTTTGCGGGCGCACTTAAGTGCGCGGCTGCCGGACTACATGGTGCCGTCGGCGTTCGTGCAGCTATCGGTGCTGCCGCTGACGGTGAACGGCAAGCTCGACCGCAAGGCACTGCCGGCGCCGGCTGACGATGCCTATGCGCGGGCAGCCTATGAGGCGCCGCGCGGCGCGATCGAGACAGCGCTGGCAGAGATCTGGGCGGAGCTTCTCGGGCTGGAGCGGGTCGGACGCAACGACCACTTCTTCGAACTGGGCGGCCACTCGCTCTTAGCGGTGCAAGTGCTCAGTCGCGCAGTCGATCTCGGGCTCAAGTTCAGCGCCGCCGACCTTTTCCAAGGCCCCCTTCTGAAGGAAGTCGCATCGAAAGTTCATTTGGCGCCACAGCCCAGCTGTTTGAGAGCGATTTATGTTCGAGAAATCGGATCGCGGTCACCGCTGTTCTTTGTTCCCACAGGTTTGGGCGATTGCTCCTATGTCCCCAGTTTGGCGCAAGAAATGGACGTCGACTGTCCTGTCTACGCTTTGCCATGGCCGCAATTCAGTGCATTTCAATTTCCAACTCTTGAAATGATCGCCTCGCAAGCGAGCTTGGCGATTCGCGAGATCCAGCCGCAAGGTCCATATCGGTTGTCTGGATACTCATCAGGAGGAATCTTGGCTTATGCAATTGCGCAGCAGTTACTAAACCTCAACGAAGCTGTTTCCTTCATCAGCCTAATTGACGTTGTGTTATTTGCAAATCCATCGAGGACATCGCCCACCCAAATGATACAAGAAGTAGTGTTGGAGTCTCTCGAATTGAATGACGAGAAGTTCGAAATCCTCAACCGCTTCGCTGGACAAACTTCAATTTCCCGACTGCTTGAAAAGGCTCAGAAAATTGGGGCGATCACGCTGGACCGTGATCTCCGCAACGATATTCTGACTTATGAAAGGGCCACGCAGTTCCAACGGGCGCTGGGCTTGTATCAAGTTCCGTTCCTTCCAGTTGAGATACACCAATTCTATGCGAAATGGCCTCTTAGCCGTCGGACACGATCTCGAAAAACTTCACTAGGTCCAGAAGCAATTTCGCCTTTGCGGGGTTGGGACCGAATTCTAAGTGCGGAGGCCATTCATGCCGTGCCAATTCCAGGCGACCACGTGACTATGATGGATGTCCCGGAGAACCGCCAAGTTCTGGGTCGGGCGATCTCAACGGCCTTAATCGGGACACTTTAAATAGTCGTCCGTTCTTTAATCGCGGGTTGTCAATCCCGATCGACAAGAATGATCCACTGCTGGGATCACGCAACACCGAACGGTTCCCGCCTACGGCCTGCCTCCCATTACGGTCTTGACCGCTTCGCTCGTTTCCGCCTCGCGCGTCCGAACGGCAACGAGATCGCCAAACCCGGCGGTCTCTTTACCGAAAGGACTTGCCATGAAACTGCTCACCGAAACCCAGCGCCAGAAGTCAGCCTGACCGAGCTCGCTGCATACAGCGGCCGCTTTGGCCTTGGCGTCGAGCGTGACCTGCACTGCAAGTGCGTGTGCGCCTATTTCGCGGTACTTCGAGCCCGCCGCTAACGCGGACGGCATTGTCGAGGATATCTAGGCTAACGAGGGGAGGCGTCAGTCAGTGCCTTTCTTTCTCCAAGTGACGCTGCTGAACGAACGCCCGTGATCTAACGATTCGCTGGCTTCCTTTGATGCGCGATGAAAATTCACGGCCGAGATGGCATTGGACGGCTTATCCGTGGGCACATTGCGTACGAACACCGTCGCGCGTCAGCACTTTCCCATAGGCCGCATCGACACGCGGCCCGGTTTGCCTTCAGGCCATTCCTGATTCAGACAAAGCGAATTCACATTCGCGACTTTCGTCGCCAAAGCGAAGTTGTCCGGCGCCGTGAATTTGCCAGCGGCGACTTTGACATCCTTGACGTCGGCGACATCGAGTACAAACGCGCTTTGATTGCGATTCACAGCTCGGGCGAAGGTTTCGAGTGTGTCATTCGCGAGGAAGTCGAAACGGACGAAGTCCCACTGAGTCCACTGACGGAACAGATCGTCCAAACGGCGGGCGAACCAGGCACGATGCACGTCGTCTTCCATGTTCAGCGGTTTTGGAAGCATCGTATGGTAGGTTGGAATGGCAAATTGCTCGTCGCTGCATTGCGTCTGGGCGTACAGTTGTTTGACGACGGTAGCGCTTATGTACTTCGTCGCGATCGGCTCCGGCATTGTCTCGTACGCGCAATAAACCAGCGGGGCTTGCGAATGGGAGGCTGACCGGCGTGCGCTGAGAAGCTGCTCCCACCGTCGCTCAAGGTCGCGAAGATAGGTGTTTTCATCCGCGGCAAACAAGTCCTTGACCTGGCGGCCGCAAGCGTTTGCGAGTTTATCGACGCCGAGAGTTTCGAGCACATACCGTAAAACGCCTGGCGCTGGCGCGATATCACTCCCCTGAGAGGGGACGCCGAGCAGCAGCACGCCGATCGTGCGGGCCAACATTCCGTCTGGATCGTTGGAATTTTGCCACGACAAAAGCATGTTCTTGGCAATCAGGCCGCCCATGCTATGGGCAACGATGATGACTTGCTCGTAGCGTTCGAAAAGCCTGCTCGCTTCGATTTGTCCGCGGATCAGCCTCGCGGCCTCTGGCACGCTGAATGTGGCGCAGCCCGACGTCGTCAATCGGCTGTAGTCGACGCCCCAGACGCCCAAATCTTCAACGCGGAGAGGAGCCGGCAATACATCTCGGAGAGCCGTCGCCGCCAAACGATAATCGTCCGACGCAATCATTTCCGGCCAGCTCTTGGAGCTCTGGGGATTGCGGAAGCTGTCAATCGCGCCATCGGCGCAAGATTCCCTCGCGGTCTTTCCTGAAGGCACCGCGCAGCCGCCCAGGCCATGAAGGAAGAGAACCGCGATTGGAGAGCGGCCGCGGCTCCACTCAATAACGCGGACGCTTTGCGCGCTCGCGAGAGAAATGCTCGCCAGAACAAGCAGTAGGGCTAGCCAGACGATCCTCATTTAGCATCGGCCTCCTTTAACGGAGGCCCAGGGGGCCTTGACCAGCGATCCGACGGTCGGCACCTCGGTCCAGATGTCGAAGCAACCTCGCGTCACTTGTCCGTTCAGCGTCACCTGGTTGGATGGAGCTACCGGCGCTTTGACCGTCAAAGGCATGGTGAACTGACTGGGCTCGGACCCGCCACTCACAAAAGCTGTCAGCTTATCCCGGTTGCTCATCATGGCATTAAAGATCGCAAGACGAAGCTCTGGATCGATCCGGCCTTGGCTTAAGTTGGCGGCGGTGATGAAGATGATGGCGGCGAGCGTATACTGCCGGAAATCAGATGTAGCGCCTTGGTTGGCCAAAAAAGCCAACGCGTGATCGAACGTGCTGGCTTTCGCGTCATCCGGAATCTGAGAGCGCCGGCGCACCTCATTTCTGAATTGGTTCCAGAAACCCGGGTCTGACATCCCTGACGCGCCGGGAGCGAATTTGTCGGCGTCTGGCGAACGGCCGGCATTGGCGGCCTTGGTCAGATCCGAGAAGATGGCGTCGTTGTCCGAAGGCCCGGCATTGGCTTCCTTCGAACCGGCGGGCGCTCCCCAGACCAGGTCGCAATCGCGCGCCATGTCCTCCCGGACCGCGCAGGTCCCGACTGTGGATTCGGACCGAGCCTTTTGGAAGCGGCAGCCACATTCCTCGCCCAAAGCATCGGCTGTTGAAAGCGCGAAAATCGATAGGAGGGCCGCGACGCCATTCGCGGTCATATACCGGCTCGGCCTGGTCGGCTTTTGCGGAATATCAAGCGCGGCGAATGACATCCGTGCCTCCAAAATCCATCAAAAAGTAACTTAAAGTCGCAATAGCTTCATTGCGGTATCACAGGTGATGCTAGGTTGCAAATAGATCAGAAACGCGCCGCCCGCGAGCCATTCGGTTGAACGAAGAAGCTCCCTTTTGGCTCATCATTTATGGGGAGTGATCCGCTTAGACAGGCAAAGCTTCGCGTAGGCGGGACTTCGGTGTAGCAGCGTATTGCTCCAAACATCCTCGTGACACCACGCGAGTGCGACGCCGAGTGCTACAAGTCCGACAGCAGGCATCAAGCTGGCTAAGGCGCGCCTTGGCGCATCTCGCTGACGAATGCCGCAATCGCTTGGCCACGGGCGAAGCCCATCTCGTGTGCGAATACGATCATCGTCGTGCCTTGTTTGGCCAGTTCTCTCATGACGCGGAGCACTTCACCCACGAGTTCTGGGTCGAGAGCCGATGTCGCCTCGTCAAAGAGTGTAACGCTTTTTCTGGTTGAGCTCGTAGGCCGAAAAGCATTCGATGACAACCAGCTTTTCAGTCAGGTCGATGAAAGTGCTCCTCGGTCCCTCTCGTCAGTAGACAAGCGGCTTGTTGCCCCGAATAAGATATCCAATTGACACCATAGTTGGTCTCGCGGATGAATTCGTCGAAAGCTAATCTTTCATGCTTCTCGAACCCCACGTAGTTGAAATATTCGTCAAACACGATAACGCATCCCGGACGAATCTGAGACTTGAGCCCCGTAAAGATACTTCTCGTACTTGAATATATGTCGCAATCGACGTGGATGAACGCAACGGGCAGCTCGCGCCGAGTAAACACCGGAATCGTTTCATCAAACAGACCAACAATAAGCTCTACGTTCTCCGGAACGTCAGGCACCTTGCCTTCACGATCGAAGTCCACTGGAAGGTATCCATTCCAGCGCTCCGGGAGGCCATTAAAGCTATCGAAGCCATAGAACTTCCGCTCTGGAAATCGCTCGGCCATGGTGCTGATAGTGTAACCGCTATAGACGCCGAACTCGAGGGCAACACCCGTACCCGCTTTTGACAAGGCATCAAACCTGAACTCATCGTGATCGGCAAAGAAAATAGCGTCCGCCATTTCTGTGCGGATTATCTCAATGGCTTGTTCCTGCGCAATCGCAGACAAAGTACGAAACAAGCTATGGTTTGTTCTGGGTAGCCCGTACATTTCCGCAGCGGTTACAAGTTTGCGCAGGTGTTCATTTGCAATGTCCTGCTTGCTAAGCATTGTCGACAAAGCATTGGCAACCTCGTTGGAGGAATTCGCTAGCCGATCAATTGCTGCCAATAAGCGACCATCAACCGCTTCTTTCATCGCGTCATTCCGTCTGACTAAAGATCAATTGCGCTCGTCGATCTCCCGACGAATTTATTCCATCGAATCTGAATTTGCACCAGAGTTTGAATAAGCGGCGCAAACGGCAAAGAGCTAATCGCCGGAATTTTCCGGCATCTTGGCCTTTCATCGGCACCCTTATCTCAAACACCACTCGAGCTTTGAGACGGCTCCGCGAGAGGAGCGGGCGCGGGACTAGATCAGCTAAGTGTGCGGTCCAGCGATCGTGCATGGCAGCGAGCCGCAATTTGCGAGCCAAACGTGCCGGACTTAATTCTGATCGGAGGCATCTGCCAGCGGATCTGCTGTTTGAGATGGAGGTGTCGAAACGAGCGTGCATGAAGGTCGGTGCATTGGAACTATTAGCCCCATTTGAGCTCTACTATGCCATCTAGCTTGTTAGGAGCCCTCGATCTCAATCAACTACTAGACATGCTAGTTGACGAGGGTGCAGCGGCGCATTCGGTGGCTGGTGGATTAGGGCTTGTAGGCCCTCAAAGATCTTGCCGCACGGAGAGGCAATACAAGCTCTTTCTCCTGGCCATGAAGAGCCGAGCCGTCCGATGACTATTTGGAGCGCCTCTTCGGGGGCTTGGAAGATCGCCATGTACACCGTCCTTAACTTGATCGCGATCTGGCCGCTGATCAATGCGCTGTTCTTTGTCGTAGTGATCGCCGTGGACAAATCTGCCCGATAGCGCCGAAGCTATGAGGAACCTACACATATGGGGATATGACGCCGCTGGCGCGCGGTGCATTCGTTGTGTCCCTTCTGGACCACTGAGGATCGAAAATACTGGCGATGTTTGACGCGTGAACTCGCCGACACGTTGCCCGTGTTTGCTTGGCAATCAATGTCGGGAATCGGACATGGTCGGTGCAGCCCTGAGCGGCTCAAACTTCCGACTCTTTTGCCGGCACGCAGTTTGCAATGAATGGTCCGCAAGCGGCGCTAGGCCATGCGTTGCGTGCTTTCCGCCGCTTCTGCCTGACGCGCAGGCGTGTTCGTGGCCCGTCGATCTCATCTGGAGAAAGTCCATGAACACATCACTCCTTTCCGCCGCGCCGCTATCGAATTCCGGGGCCGCGTCCACCGCGCTTGCGCAAGCACGAACGACGTTGGTGGAGGCTGATGATCCATTTGTCTGGCTCGAGGACGTCGAAGGACAAACCGCATTGGCTTGGGCTCGCGCCGAAAACGAGAAGACACTCGGCGTCCTCCAGGCAGATCCCCGCTATCGGCGCTTCTACGAACAGGCGCTCACAATCCTGCAGTCCAAGGATCGCATTGCATACGTTTCGTTGGGACGGCGCGGCTTAGAAAATTTTTGGAAAGACGAGGACCATGTGCGCGGTGTCTGGCGGCGCACCACGCTGGAACGCTATCGTAGCCAAGATCCACAGTGGGAAACCATTCTTGATGTGGACGCATTGGCCATTGCCGAGAACAAGAATTGGGTGTTTCAAGGTGGCAGTTGCCTTCCGCCTGAAGAGCGCCTCTGCCTGATTAGTCTTTCCGATGGCGGCAAGGATGCAGCGTCCATTCGCGAGTTCGACAGTGAGACCAAGTTCTTTGTTGCTGACGGCTTTTATCTTCCGGAGGGCAAGCAGAACGTCAGCTGGGTTGATGGTGACACACTCCTTGTTGCACCGGACTGGGGCAGGGGGTCTTTGACGCAGGCCGGCTACCCCTTTGTGGTGAAGGAGCTCAAACGCGCTCAGCCGCTCGGTGAGGCTCGTGAGATCTTTCGCGGCGAGCCTAGCGACGTTCAGACGCTGCCCTTAGTGCTTCGAGACAGTGAAGGACGCATACATGCGACCGGCGCCGTTCGTTCCATCAGCTCTGTCGAGTGTGAGTACGTGGTCTTCCGCCCCGATGGGCCCATCAAGCTCAATCTGCCGAAGAAGGCGGCGATAGTCGGAATCGCGAGCGGCCGTCTGCTTGTGAACCTTGACGAAGAATGGGAGCCCGATGACGTCAGATTTGGGGCCGGTTCGCTGATTTCGTATGACTTAGCCGAATGGAAACAAGATCCGCTGCGCGCTAAAGCCTCGCTTGTCTTCCAGCCTGGGCCCCGCCAGGCCCTGAGCGGGCTCAGTAGCACAAAAAATTTCTTGATCCTGACGATCCTCGAAAACATTCAGAGCAAAGCGTTCCTTTATAAGTACGACCAGAAAGCTTGGTCGTCGACGCCGATCCCGCTGCCGCAACATACAAATGTCGACGTGTCAGCCGCGTCCGAGCAAGCGGACCAGGCGATGTTCACGGTCTCGGACTACCTCAGGCCAACATCAATCTGGTATTTTGATGCCGAAACCCAAAACGTTGAGGAATTGAAGACGACACCTACCGCCTTTGATGCGTCCAATCACGTCGTGGACCAGTTCGAAGCGACTTCGCGTGATGGCACGTCAATTCCCTATTTTCTGGTGCGGGCGAGGTACGCGAGGTTTGACGGCGACAATCCAACACTTCTTTATGGCTATGGCGGGTTCCAGGCTTCGCTTCTGCCCACCTATCTCGGACCCGTGGGACGGCTCTGGCTCGAACAGGGCAATGCCTATGTCGTTGCGAATCTGCGCGGGGGCGGCGAGTTTGGTCCACAATGGCATCAAGCAGCCCAGGGGGCAATGAAACAGACGACATGGGATGATTTCATTGCGGTTGCCGAAGACCTGATCCGCCGCAAGATCACAAGTCCGCGCCGGCTAGGAGTAATTGGCGGCAGCCAAGGTGGCCTACTCGTTGGCGCCGCAATCACCCAACGTCCCGAGCTCTTCAACGCGGCGATCATGCAGGTGCCGCTGTTTGATATGCTTCGATACACCAGCCTGGGCGCGGGCGCCTCCTGGATTGCCGAATACGGTGATCCCGCCATCGCCGAGCACCGTTCGTGGATTGAAGCCTACTCGCCCTATCAGAAGCTGGCATCGGGCAAGACCTACCCCGCTCCCTTAATTCTCACCTCGACCAAGGATGACCGCGTGCATCCAGCGCACGGGCGCAAGGCTGCCGCGAAACTCGCCGCGCTGGGCCAGCCTTACTTCTACTACGAGAACATCGATGGGGGACACGCCGCTGCGGCCAATCTCATCGAATACGCACGTCGGCTGGCGCTCGAATACACCTATGCATCGAAAAGGCTTTGTTCGGAGTAAATTCGGCGGAGGGCTTGTCGAAGCAGATAAATCCAGGACCATTGCTTATCTCGACGTCATCACGTCCCCTGGCTGAATTGACCGAAGCGGACGCGAGGCAAAAGCAACGAACCCCCCAATCGGCGGGCAAGATGCTATGGCGGATCTCGAGATTGATCGGATGAATTCCATGAGCGCGCGAGAAGCGTTCGACGCAAGCCCGTCAACTAGCTGCTGCGTCTTGCAGCGTGGCTAGCCCGTCTGTATCGACGGACAAAGTGTTGCAGAACCTGATTGGTCCAGGACTTGCCATTCCAACTCACATTCCGTTGCCTCCTTCTGGAGGAGATCGCACAGCAATGAGCGCTGCACCGAGCGGGAATCTAACGCAACCGTGCCTCAAGGACGACACGACGGGAAGCGTCCGTGTGTCCGGGCAGCGACTTGATCGGTGAACTCGCGTTGATAGGCCTAGCACCGGCAAATAGCGGTCGTTGGCGCTGGGAAGGAGCTCAATAGCAAACAACTTGTCGCAGTTAGCACCGCCCGTGAGCCTAAGTCGAATGCGCTAGTTACCTATTCGAAAAAGCCTTCATTTGCTTGAGGCGGCCAGCGATGCTCCCCCTGGGGCCAATATGGCGTCAACCCGGTGATGACCATCATGGCCAAGGCGCCACTCTTCCGGGATAAGGCGCCGGAAATCCGTGACGCACAGCTAAACAATGAAGGATTGCAAATGGATCGTCGACATAGGCGAGCCCGTTCGCGTACTTCGCATTCTCCGCTGCAGCGCCTCCTTTCTCGAGAATAAGAACGGGCGCTGACTGATGATCCTGGCCAAGCCTCTCGATGAGTGCGGTTCGTGGCTTGGCCCAGGCAACCCGACGAACGTCGAGCATCGCAGCGCGACTTGGAAACGCGGACAGCACCCCGTCCAATAGCAAGCATTGCCAGCAATAGAATTCTCGCCCTGGCAAGGACGGATCTACAAACGAGTGTTCTAAAAGGAACAACTGATCCCATGCCATCGTGTGAATCCCTGAACTACCGATCAACCGGACATGAACCTTGAGAGTGCCTTGATCTTACCACTGCAAAGGTCGCAACAGCGAAAGCAACAAATGCGCTTGCCGCGCATAGAAACACGATCGTGCCGAAAGGGAGCCGGTCACCTAAAAGCGAGACAGCAATGCCGTTTCCCGCAACCCCGCTATAGGTACAACATTGAAATAACCCGGAGAGGCGGCCGGCTCGATCCGGAGCAACTGCAGAGACCATGTGGGTGTGGGCGGCAGCCGCAAATATTTGGCCAAAGCCGAGCATCGCGCTGCTGGACGCGATGACCACAGCCAGACCAGCATCGAGCGACATGATCGCAAGGCATGCCGCAAGCAGCATTGCGGCCCCGGCGACCGTCGGCAAGGCGCCCAACAGGTTGAAAATCGGCTTGACGGCTAGCGCCCCCAGCAGGGCCAAAACGCCGTTGGTCATAATGATTGTCAATATAAGGCTTCTGTCGAGAACCCCGCCGGTTGTGGCACGTATAGCAGGATAGACATTGATGATGCCCGCGCCGAGATTGAGCAGAAAGACAGCAAGGAATGCGGGATAGAGCGGTGTTAAATCCAGAACGGTTCCGGAGGGCTGCTTCTCAGGGATTGCTGCTGTCCTTCTGAACTGCAGCTTAATGCCAAGAAGCACGATCAACGACAGGACGATCGCCGATAAGTTGAATGCCAAAACGCCAGGTAACTGCAATTGGTCGGAGAGCATGGCACCTGCAAACATTCCGATCAGATAGGTTAGCATGTCGATGTTGGCAATGTTGCGTAGCACCGAGATCATGCCGTCTTTAGACGTGATACGACGGAAGAAAGAAACTTCTGCAGACAAGTAAACGGGCTGGACCAGACTTAGGACGGCCATTGAGGCATAGCTCAGAAAGGAATCGGCTCCGTCGGTGCAGAAGATGGCGAGCAGTGCGCATAGGCGAATCGCATTGACAATCATCATGGCGGAGATCGGGTCACGTCTGTCGACCATCGGCGACAAGAAAAGGCTCCCAAGCATGATAGGCGCAAAACTGACCGCAACGCCAAGACCCGCGGCGCTCATGCTGGATTGGAGAAGGCCGATCAGGATGCCGATTCGGAACGCCCAGCCGCCGATCTGAACGATCAAATGCGATAGATAAACGAATTGCCGTGTTCTCGACCCGCTCATTTCTAGCTCACCGAACATGTCATCGGGTTCGCTTGATGCGGAAGCGAAGATGACGGCGGTCGTGTGCCGCCAAATCGGTGTGATGAGCCGGTAAGGGTATGACGAACGTTCTGGCAACAGGACGACTGGTCAGAAGGCATCATAACTGCCTCCCCCTGTGGCCTGCGGTCGTTCGGGACAAGGCGCCGGCCAAGCCGGATCCCCTTGTCTGGTCGGTCCCTGAATTTCAGCGCTTGTCGCGCGACGGGACCCGCTAGACTTTGCCCATAAGCTTTGAGGTGCAGTTATCATTTTCCTGGCGATCCTGCCGCACGCCGCTCGGCTTCGATGTCAAGGAACGCCATGAGCCGCCAGCTCATGAAGGCTTGGCCGAGGACGCAGAAGCTCGATCCTGCCGCGAAGCCAGGTCAGCTTGCAGACTTGTCCGGATGTACTCACGAGTGAGGAGGTAATCTGGATCTCCCCCAATCTCGACAGCGACCGTGGCGTGGTTCAGTGATGTATCTCGCCGGCCCTCGTTGAAGTACTCGATGGCAAGATTGTTGTGCGTGGGCGCATGCCGAGGGTTGAGCTCAAGAGCTCGAAGATAGTGCGCGATGCTCTCATTCGCCTTACCAAGCTCGGAATAGGCGAGACCGAGGTTGCTCTGCAAATCGGCATTCTTGGAATTGATATTGGCTGCCGCTAGATAGGTTTCCAGAGCAGCTTTCGGCCTATCTTGCCGCATCAAGATGTTGCCCTTCTCGAAGTGAGCTCGCCATTCGTTTGGCTTGATGACAAGTGTTCTGTCGAGATCGGCTAGAGCGCCCGCGGCATCTCCCATTCTGTTGCGAAGTGCGGCCCTGTTCAGATGAGCTTCGTAATAGGGGGGACAGAGCTCAATGGCGCGCGCATATGCCTCTAGAGCCTCAGCTTCCCTTCCGGGTACTTTAGAAAGCAGGTTCCCCAGGTCATTGTAATACTCTCCATAGTAGGGATCGTAGGCAATGGCCTCACGCAACTGCTTCTCAGCCCGAGGAAGATCGTCGACGAGTTCATAGACCTGACTGGTGTTGTAAATAAGAATCGACTGGTGAAGCTTGAAGCGCTCGTTGCCATACGCCTTAAGCATCTTGCCATGACCTTCCGCGCACAGGCTGAGGGCTTCCTCATATTTCTTCTGCTTGGCCTTGATGTAAGCATAGGCATTCTCTGCAAACACCTTGATATAGTCGTACTTGTCGTGATCCTTGAAATCCCGCTCGATGGTCTCCAGATTTTGGACGGCGTACTCTTCGGCCACCGTGAGGTTGACCGGCTGCTGATAGCGTCCATACGTCATTGATTGGGCATAGAGAACCGTCGGCGTGTATCGGCTCTTCGGGAATGTCTTGTAGAATTCATTTAGATAGGGAACGGACACACGCCCGCAGCCGAGCGAATACAGCACAAAAGCCGCGTTGATGAAGGTGGCGTTTACCGGAGCATCTCCCGAGCCGTAGGTGCGCAGCGTAGGATCGGCGAAAATTTCCCCGAAGTAGCCAAACCAGAGGTCATATAAGCCGATGCTTTGGAGGATCTGACTCGGTTCTGCAACCAGTTCCAGACGCTTGTATTTGTCTCTTATCGATAGCGCATGAAGCATGACGAGCGGCGCCTTGCCCGTCAGATAGCGCTCGAGGGAAGCGCGGTGCAC
The DNA here is from genome assembly GCF_059803515.1 of Bradyrhizobium sp. UFLA05-125. Lineage (NCBI taxonomy): Bacteria > Pseudomonadati > Pseudomonadota > Alphaproteobacteria > Hyphomicrobiales > Nitrobacteraceae > Bradyrhizobium > Bradyrhizobium sp. UFLA05-125. Next base: position 18,733 of record NZ_JBANBJ010000086.1, read on the forward strand.
CTGCTCGTGCAGATGATCTACGGTCGCCTGCTCGAAGATCGCATAGTTTCGTTGCGCGATGAGATCAGGCGTCGTGCAATCGGATTCAATGTAAGATTTGAGAAGGCTGTGCCGCTCCTCGGTGTTGAGGCTGGCCAGATGGAGATCCACGATCGCGATCGGCTCGAGATAGCCGATGACCGGCAATCCGGCTGCCGCGCATTTGCTCAAGGCCTCGGCGATCAGCGGATTCCCACCACTTGCCTCATAGATCTGCCGCTGTTTCTCCGTAGCGAGATTCCGATCCAGGACCGGCTCCAGTTCCTGCATGCTATATCTGCCGAAATGAACTTCGCTGGCGTCCTGGAAATAGAGGCGTTGCTCATAATCGATCAGGAGAAACCGAAACAGACGCGCATCGCCGTCCAGCCTGTCAAGTAGCTTGATCAGGTTCTTCGCTGGGGCGGACAAGGTAGCCGCCCGGTCGATGACGAGGATGTGACGTTCGTTGCGCTCTCGGGCACACCTGATCAGGAATTCGGCTAATCCAACCAAGAGTTTATTTTGGTATTCATGATGATAGAAGCGTGTGCGCTCCTCCTTGCTCGAGGTATTGGTGAGATCCTTCGGCACGCTAAAGGCATCGCTGACCAGGAGAGGGAATAGCCGCTTCAAGGATTGTTGTGCCGCCTCAACCAGCTTTGGCCTATTTTTAGTAGCCCACGTCAGTTCGGCGTCGATGAGGGTTTGCAGCCCCGCGAGATAGCCGCCGGTCCGCCAGTCGCCGTCAGTGATTGAGATGTCCCAGCCGGAGCTTGCGAGTGCCGCTTTGATCGTCGGAATCGGTGCCATGCCCCCTTCTGCCTTCAAAATGGTGATCCGATTGATCTCGACGGAAGATGATATGGCCGGGGCAATGCGTTGCTGGATCAACTCAACCATTCGACTCTCCGGAACTGTCACAAAGGAGGGTGGTCGAAAGGACCACCCTCCGATGCCGCTATGCGCTCATCAGGTAGATGCATTCAAGGCACTCGTCGAACCAACCTAGAGCGTACCCGTGTACGGAGTGGTGGTTCGGATGGTGGTCTTGATCTCAGCGATCTTCTTCTTCATCACGTTTTCCTTTCCTTCTCTGGCATGACTGACCAAGCGACAGTGCGGCCAGTCGTGCAAGAAAGAATAGTGAGTTGCTGCGCTAATCCGCAGCGAGATTCCTTGACTTCGCTATCAAAAAATTGGAAGTGCGGCTCAGATTGGCGCTAGCAAAGGACCCGATCTTGCGCTTGGACCGTTGTGACTGGAGGCTCGGCTTTGTCGCGTGGGGCCAGTCTCTTGCTATGCTGACTGGACTTGCATCTGGCAACCTTGGCATTTTTTTTGCCGCCGATGCGTTTGGCCAGCTTGCTGCCCCAGCGAAATGGGAGGGAAGGCGTCCCGGAGCGCGGACACGTCTCGCAAACGTCGAGCCAACTGAACGGCTTGGGGGGAACTCTGGCCACCGATGCTATATCGGAAATGCTCGTAGACGCTGAGGACTTCGCGATTGAGCGAACGTAATCGCTAGTGAGTTCCAATGAGGATCTCGACGCAGCCGATCACGACCTCGATCAGGATGAGCACGACAATGGCGACCTCCAGGCGAAAAGAGCGTTGCGTGTCGATAATATCCGTTAGCGCATTCCCAGTCTCGGAGATTGCCTTGAGCTTGCGCTCGAGCGTGTCGAGACGCTCAAGCAGTTCATATTCGTCCTCCAGACGCGAATAGAGACGGTCGAGCCCGGGCCTCTCCCCGAGCACGTCAGGCTTTTCCGCGACGGCGACACGGCCAGCGACCCGCTGCTGCACCAACAGCACGTTACCAATCAGTTGCAGGATTCCCTTGCGTCGGCGCGGCGTGCGGCCGCGCTGGGCGAGCTCTCGCGCAAAAGGCTCGATGACGTCGAACACGGCGCCGACACGGCGCTCGTCGCGGGCAAGCGCGGTGCTCTTGGCGATCGCGTCCGCGATCAGGAGCAGCCGGTCGTCGGAGAATTTGGCGATGCAGATTGGCCCGCCAGGCTGGATAGTCTCGGAGGCGTCATCGTTGCAGAGCTGCGCCTGTGCGGTCTCTTCCTCGTAGGGACTGAATTCGCCGATCACGCGCGGCTTCAAGGTGTCGACCAGAACCTTCTCTTCGGAGGGCGAGAGGCCGATCAGCACCACGATGCCGTAGCGGAAGATCACGGCGAGCCCGGCGTGGACCCGGAACGCGGCCGGCGTCGACGACACCATCGTTCCGATCTCCAGACCCGCCGCATTGATGCGGTCGCCCAGCATCAGAGCACGAATCTCCAAACTCGGCGCGGCGTCCTGCCCCGGTGATGTTGCGAACGTGGCCACAGAAAGTTGATCGGCGTTCACACGAAAATCCTCGTTGGACAGATCCAGATCACCCGTTTGCTTGCTTGCTCGTCGAGACGCGACGGCCGCACGCCGAAAGGGCCGCCATCCTTGCAGGGATGCAATCAGTCGCACTGTCCCGACAATCTTCGCAATAAAAGTCAATTACGCTCGTCGGAGCGCGCACGCGAGGACACCGTCACTTCCATCGCGATGAGGTCGGCCTTCTGTCAAATTGGGCAAGTTGCACCTACTGTTCGTTCGGGAGCGCCGTTTAATGCTGCGATCACGTTCCGCTCGTGATCAAGCGGCTCGGCGTCGCATTGTCGCGACTGAAGCGAATAACGAGCAAGTGACTGCCTCATGCTTGAGGCTGGCGCGTACACTTCGATCCAGCGAAGCGTGTCAAGGATGGGCAATTGGGCTGGTGAGTCTCCATCCCTTATTCGCTTCTACTTGAGTTTATGCCGCGCAATCATTGCGGACCAATCAAGCCCCTGCACGGAGCCGAGGAAGCCATGTCGCGGTTCGTTGGTTCCGTGCAGACGTCAACGCCTTGTGAGCAAAGCCTGCGCGCTGCCACTTCAGCGTCTTCCAACTTCGAGTGCTGCGACGCAAAGGTCCATTTACCCGGCCGGGCCATGCGCGCGTACTTGTAAACGTAGAACATGCGCTATCTCCAGGCTAGCATCTACGCTTCGCCCTCGCGGCTAACAACCTGCAGGAATTGGTAGGCCGGCTCCTCTTGGTTGCCTGTTCATGCAGGAAGAAGTCCCGGACGAGATTGCGTATGTTGGCCTGGTTAACGGACCGCGCGGGGAGTGAAGTTTCATTTGAATGAAACTCGATGCCGAGGTGCCTCAGCTACGAAACAGCACGATCTACCTCAATCGTACAGCGCTTGACATGCTCCACGAATTTGAATCGCAGCGCAAGCATTGGGCTGTGAAGGAAGTTGACCTTTACCGCGTAATGCTCGGCAATGTCAGAGCCTGTCGTCAGTGCCCCATGTGTGGTTTTCCAAATTGCCGAACATGAGAGTATTGAACCAACCCTCGCATCAGGGATGATGCCCGTTCATCGTAGATCTCGAGGGGCCCGTTCATGCAGAAGCCGGTGTCGGTGGAAGGCCATCGCCGGGCCATAGAGGACAGCTTCACACCGCCAAAAACGGGCTCGCAACAATCCATTTGGATGTGCTCGTCGGAAACTGATTGCCTTTCTGTAAGCACCCACCGGCTGCGCGGGCGTTGCAGCGCCAGTCGGACTTAGGCACGGCCATACTACCAGAGTTGATAGTTTTCTTGCTCTTCAACTATCAGCTAAGTTGAGCTGTTTCGGAAGGCACATGTCGTGCGCGCAAAGCGCGGCCGGGCAGGGAGAAAAATCGATGCGGTTTGATTTCACCGCGCTGCGTCACACCTCTCTCAAATGATTGCCCCATTCGCTCAACTTGTTTCGCCCCTGCGATCGTGTCGCCTCGTCTTCCGTTGGCAATTGCCCCGCGCCTTCAAAAGGACTATCGGATCGAAAATTCAGTTGAGAATGCAAAATGACCGATGACGGAGCGATTGATGCTGGACCGGTAAACTCTATTGGTGGATCTCATATCCTGCTTGACCTTTGGGAAGCGAACCACCTTTACGATCCGTCCATCGCGGAAGACGCAATTCGAAAAGCCGTTCGCGCAGCGAAAGCGACGCTGATCCACCTTCATGTGCATAGGTTCGTCCCAAGTCACGGCGTTTCGGCAGTAGCGTTGCTGGCCGAATCGCACATGACCTTACATACTTGGCCTGAGAGCGGCTACGTGGCTGCTGATGTTTTTGTCTGTGGCAGCGGTGATGCAAAAAGTGCAGTCGCGGTTTTGATCGAGGCGTTCCAGCCTAGACGATCTGACGTCCGCAGTGTGAGAAGAGGTAGCGGTCAGGCAAGTGGAACTTACGACCAAAGCCCATAAGGGTGCGCCGGAGCCAGACGTGGTCGCGGGAGGGGCATGCGATCGGTGGTCATGACCCTTTGACAGTAGGGACACAACGCACCGAGGGAGCCGATCAGTTCGGCCCGCCGGATCTCTCGCATCGGGCCACTGCCGCTCATCCTCATAGTCTTGACAGACAGACATAGTTTCGCGCCGATCTCGTCAAGTCACCGCATCTGGATTTGTCGTCCGCACTGCAAAACTCCACTGATCTTCAAGCGTAAGGTCATCGAATGATGAGTGAGAATTCCTCTTCGCATACGCGCAAACCCGTGGTGTCAAGGCAACGCAATCAACATCCGACTTATCTTGCGTTCTCGGAAGACAGCGATCTCTTCGACAGATACAGCTATTGTCTGCGCCGCATCATTCATGTCAGCCATACGCCTTTTCAAGCTGTATGCGTTGCGGAGACCGCGAATTATGGCGTCACTCTTTTCTTGGATGGCATGATCCAAAGCGCTGCTTTGGATCAGGAACTGTATCACGAACTCTTGGTCCAACCCGCGATGCTCGCTCATCCAGCACCTAGGAATGTACTGGTTATCGGCGGGGGAGAAGGAGCGACCATTTGGCAGGCGCTACGCCATAAGTCGGTCGAGACGGCAACGATGGTTGATCTCGACGGCGAACTGATTAATGTGTGCCGGAACTATCTGAAAGACTGGCATCGAGGAGCCTTCGATGATCCCCGATGCAGGCTCGTTTTCTCGGATGGTAGAGAGTTCATCGTAAACGACCAAGATCTTTATGATGTCATTGTCATCGATTTGAGCGATCTCGTTTCCGACAGCCCGGCGCTGGCTCTCTACACTCGGGAATGTTATCTGCGTATCAAAAGGCGGCTGAGGCCTGGCGGCGTTGTTGCCGTTCAGGCGCTGAGGTTTTCCTTTGCTGACGGCCGCGCTCATGCAATGCTGGCGCGAACGCTCAAGAGCGTCTTTGAGCAAGTTCACACTTACAGCGCGTTGATTCCCTCGTTCTTGCGAGGTTGGGGATTTCTCGTCGCATCTGACTGGTTCGACCCGAACCGACTATCCGCGTCGGCTATGAATTCGACAATCTCAAAACGCTTGGAGGCATCTCTCTCTCACTTAACCGGTGAATTCTTTAGGTCGTGTTGTACCCATTGCTCACAAGCGCAAAGGCTACTTGCGTCGGACGGGCCTATCTTTGAAGATAATAAGATGGGCGATCTGGAAAAGATACTCGCACAACTAGTGCCTCTGCACGGTGAATTTGACCGGCTGAGCGATGGATCAGAATAGGTCCGGCAGTTGGTTGGGATCAACGAGCAGTTCGATGCTGCGGGGTGTCCTCGGCAGCCTTCGGATGAATCCTGCTCGCTTGAGCGTCAGCACCATCTGATGAGCCGATGGCGGGCTGACGTGGAAGTATTCCTGCATGTCGGTCTCGGCCGGGGACGACCGCGCACGGAAGCCTGTCGCGCGAGACGGTGCGCTGCCGCCTAGCCGAGAACGATCTGAAGCCGTGGCGCAAGGACATGTGGTGCATTCCCCAGGTTGACGGCGAGCACGTCGCCCGCATGGAGGACGTTCTCGAGGCACCCGATCCGAAGCACCCGGTGGTCTGCTTTGACGAGAGCCCGATCCAGCTGATCGGCGAGGCTCGCCAGCCGATGCCGGAAGCCGAGGCAGCTCGAGCGCTACGACTGCGAGTACCGACGCAACGGTACCGCCAATCTGTTTGTCTTCGTCGATGTAAGCCGCCCCTGGCGCAGAGTGAAGGTCACCGAGCGCCGGGCCGCAGAGGACTTCGCTGCCTGCATGCGCGACCTTACCGATATCCATTATCGTGCAGCGGAGCGCATTCGCGTGGTGCTCAACAACGTGTTGATCTGAGGCCGGCCGCGCGGCAAATAGGTCAGGCGATCGGGACCGAATACCCCATCTCTTCAGAAAGGCGGCTGCGCTTCATGTTCTGGTCCTCATATGCGCCAGAGCGAACTTCAATCTGGAGTAAGTCCAGGGGGCAAGGTCTCAATGGCAGGCGAGTATACCTCCCGCGAATGAGGAGCTTCCTCCGCGAGAGCCAGCGTCATGAATCGTCCGATGCAACAGTCTTTTCGTCATACTTCCCTCCTCGTAAAGCGCAATGGTCGCGATCAATAGACAATGACAGATCGAATGGATTTGCCCCCATGCATGAGATCGAAGGCAGTGTTTATCTCGTCGAGAGGCATCTTATGGGTGATCAGATCGTCGATCTTGATCTTGCCTTCCATGTACCAGTCCACGATCCGCGGCACGTCCGTGCGACCGCGTGCTCCGCCGAAGGCGGTGCCCTTCCACACACGACCGGTGACGAGCTGGAACGGCCTGGTCGATATTTCCCTGCCGGCCTCCGCGACACCGATGATGATCGATTCACCCCAACCGCGATGACAACATTCGAGCGCTTGTCGCATGACGTTCACGTTGCCCGTGGCATCGAAGGAATAGTCGGCGCCCCCGTCCGTCAAGTCTAAGATCGCCTGCACGACCTTGTCATGACCGACTTCGGACGGACTGATGAAATCCGTCATACCGAACTTCTTAGCCATTTCGACCTTCGCTCGGTTGATATCGACGCCAACGATCCTGTCGGCGCCCACCATTCGCGCGCCTTGAATGACGTTTAAACCGATGCCGCCGAGGCCAAAGACCACTACGTTCGATCCCGGACGCACCTTCGCCGTGTAGATCACTGCACCGATTCCGGTCGTAACGCCGCATCCGATGTAGCAGATTTTGTCGAAGGGAGCGTCTTCGCGGACCTTCGCCAGAGCGATTTCCGGCAACACCGTGAAATTTGAGAAGGTCGAGCAGCCCATGTAGTGAAAGACTTCACGTCCGTCGCAGGAGAAGCGGGTCGTCTTGTCAGGCATTAGACCTTGGCCCTGGGTAGCGCGTATCGAAGTGCACAGGTTGGAGCGCTGCGACAGACAGGTCTTGCACTGCCGGCATTCCGGCATGTAGAGCGGAATGACGTGATCGCCTGGCCTCAGCGAGGATACACCTTCGCCAATCTCGCGCACGATTCCCGCGCCCTCGTGGCCGAGGATCGCCGGAAATTTACCTTCCGAGTCCAGACCCGACAGCGTGTAGGCGTCGGTATGGCAAACGCCCGTCGCCTTGATCTCGACAAGCGCCTCTCCCTGTCGCGGACCGCCGACTTCGATCGATTCTATCGACAGCGGCTTCTTGGCTTCCCAGGCGACGGCTGCTCTGGATTTCATACACGCTCCTTCAAGTGACAAATTCTGCAGGACGACGATCAGCATTCGTCATCCCGTAATTCTCTTTGCGTCGGTGATCGCGATCTATAGTGCCGCTCGCGTTCGCGTCGGCCTTGTAAGACGATGCGGATCAGTCGTTTGGGCGATCAAGTCCGGGGAAGGATCCGACTGGTCGTCGAGCACCTCCCGGATTGTTTTGCTCGAGATGAGCATCTTCTTCGCCAGCTCGGCCGGACGCTCGTAGCCGATCGCTGGGGTGAGCGCCGTCGCAACCGCGGTACTGGCCTCCAGGTGTCTCTGACATACTTGCACATTCGGCGTGATGCGGAGGCTACATGGCCCGAGACATGTGAATAGCTTCTATAGGGAAATGCTTTGCGTTCGAGAAAGAGACCAGAGCCGTCGTACGAAGTGGGAAGCCCGTCCGCGTGAGGTTCCACATACGGTCCACATTTGAGAATGACCGACTCAGTACCACTGAACACCTGGAACTGGCCGTCCGCGCCGCCGTCGATCACGAACTGATCAACATCGCGCGAATGCAGCCCGTGCTCCGCCAAGGTGGAGATAACAGCATCAAGATTTTCGATAGCTTGATACCGCAGATTGTTATTCCGCTTCTCTTGCTCCACGCAAAAGACAAGCCGTCCGTTCTCGATAAGAGCAATCGCTCCGTCATGGCTCAATTTGAGGCCGCAAATGCGCATAGCGCCTCCATTTCTAACGTCCAAAAATCTAGCTTCCGCCGTATCTCAATGCAGAAACTGGGCCAAGCGAACCAGCGGGATCGCGCGATGTATTCGCTCCCGAATGTCGTTTCAGCTAGCAGGTTTGTCTGATTGCAGACTCAGGCATGTTCGGTCTGATGTAACCACACGCGTGATGTGCAGTGACTGCCCGCACCGTCAGCGGGCTAATGAGGAAGGCCGCTCGCTCGCCCATGCGCAGACACTGGCAGGTGCCATGCCAACACGACATGAGCCGCGCCCCCCGGAAGGTCCGAGCCATTGACCTGCAGCATGATTCAAACGGGAGGACTACGCGTGAACCGCACTGTTGTTTACGCCCTTGCTGTTTTCTGTCTGCCGATGTGTGCGACCAGTGGCCGAACGGACCATGCGTGGCGTGGAACTCCTTGCAGCGGGCCTGCTTCGGCACAGGATCTGACGGTGTGCACGTCAATCTTCCGGCGTGACGTACTGCGTTTCGCGGCCGCGCTGGAATCCGCATCGAGCCATCCACTCGCCGCCGCGATCCTGTCCAAGGCAGCGGAGCAGCGGATGCTGATCCCGCAGGCCTCCGACGCTTTGGCGATCGGAGGCAAAGGCGTTCGGGCGACTGTGGAGCGAACGAAAGTGTTTCTCGGTTCGCGGAAAGCGGCGGCTGAGTTGGCATCCGTCACGGATGCGCAGCAGGCGCGGATCGCGGCCCTCAACGACGAAGGCAAGATCGTCGCCTTACTCGTCATCGACGATAGGATCGCCGGGGCGGTAGCGATGCGCGACGAGCGCCCCGTTCTGACGCCAAAAAAAGGTCTGAAGCTACTTTCGGACGCCGGCATGCGGACGGTAATGCTGACCGGCGACGACCGCCGGACTGCCGTTGCCATCGGCAAGCAGCTCGGCATCGACGTCGAGGCTGAGCTGTTGCCGGAGGACAAGCAGCGGATCGTCGGCCGGCTCCAAAAGCGCGGCTTCGTTGTCGCAATGGTCGGCGACGGCATTAACGACGCGCCGGCGCTCGCCGCCGCCGACGTCGGCATTGCGATGGGCGGCGGCACGGACGTGGCGCTCGAGACCGCCGACGCCGTCATACTGTACGGGCGCGTGTCAGACGTCGCGGCCATGGTCGACCTGTCCAAGCGGACCATGACCAACATCCGGCAGAACATCGCCGTCGCGCTGGGACTGAAGGCTCTGTTCCTCGTCACCACCATCGTCAGGATTACCGGACTCTGGCCGGCCATCTTCGCAGACACCGGTGCGACCGTGCTGGTGACCCTAAATGCGCTGCGTCTGCTCAAGCGCAGGGGAGGGTAGCATGAAAGCGCCAGCGGCCATCCTTGCGAACTCTGCTCTCGCTCTGTTGCTCTCGGCAACGATGGTGGAATAGGCCAACTCCCACGGCAGCATGGCCAGCGAAAGGCGATGGGCAGCCGAACATGTCGCGGGTGTGCCGGGCGACATCCCCCGCGATGTCGAAGCGCACGCGAGAGCCTGCGGCAATCAGGCTGCTGCGGGCAATTTTTTCGTGTCGATCGAAGCGCCAGACTACGCTTTCGGGCTCAGCATTTCGGCGGACTTGCGCAGCCACGGCCTTCCCTCCGGCTGAGCAACGCCTCTCATCCTAATGTCCTTCAGAATCGCTCTTTTGGAGATGGAGGCAGTTGCAGACGTCATGATATTCTGCGTGGTTCAAGCGAACCACAGGCGGATATGCGAATTCCCAGAAAGATCGGATCGAAAGCGAACGCCTGGAAACCGTTAGAGCAGTCTAAGCGAACATAATGAACGGAACCTGGATACGGCAAAAGATCATAGTATCTGAGACATGTACTGTTGCCTCTCGGTGGTCGAAAAGAGCGACAGGGCGAGATCAAATGGCGCTTGGCAGACTCGTGTAACAAACTCCATCGGGTCATCCATCGTACCAAGAATATTAAATGGCACATACAAAGTACCTTTCCGTCGTATCGTCTCATTATTTATCTCTGCGAAACGCATTTTCTGCGCCCGTTGCGTCTTCGCTCGTGTACGCGTGGTCAGCGTATCCTTGACTTGACCAGATTCCCGTAGCAGGTTGGCGACTTCTGCGGGGCGCGACTTGCCTCTGATTTTTTGCGACAAATACCTTTTCCGTATCCGCTGACTGCCGCGCCGATCTAACTCGTCCTTGCGGAGGAGCTACAATATGTCGACCTACGTCCTCGTCCACGGCGCTTGGCACACCGGAGCCGAGCTCGAGTCCGTCGCCGCCCCCATTCGTGCCGCCGGTCACACCGTTCATACGCCCACGATCAAGGGCAACCGGGTGGGCGATGCCAAGACCACGGGACTCAAGGAGGCGATCCAGTCCATCGCCGATTATCTCGTCGAGAACAATCTGAAGGATGTGATCCTGCTCGGCCACTCCTATGGCGGCATGGTCATCACGGGGGTCGCCGACCTCGTGCCGGAGCGGATCCGCCGGCTGATCTATTGGAATGCCTTCGTCCCCAACAACGGCGAGTCGCTCAACGACCTGGTGCCGCCACACTATCTCGGCCTGTTCGAGATGATCGCCGCCGAGCGCGGCGACGGCTCGGTGGTGCTGCCATTCCCGATCTGGCGCGAGGCGTTCATCAACGACGTTGACCTCGAGCTGGCGCAGCGTGCCTACGACATCCTCAATCCGCATCCCCTCAAGACGTTCAGCGACAAGATCGTGCTGAAGACCAACCCGGCCGAGATGCAGCTGGCGAAGTCCTACATCAATTGCACCGAGGATACCGCGCTGCCGCACGGCTATCCCTGGCATCCGCGGTTGTCGGAAAAGCTCGGGCTATTCCGACTGGTTCAGGTGCCGGGCAGCCACGAATTGTGCTTCTCCGATCCGGCCCGGCTGGCCCGCGCGATCTTGGAGGCGGGGCGGGATTAAACTTGCTGCGTCACGAGACCCTGATGGTGAGGAGCGCGGAACGCGCGTCTCCGGGCTATGCTTCGCATCGCCGGGCGATCATGAAGGCCCGGCTCTCACCCGCGGCCAACCTTCGAGACGCCCGCTTGTCGTGGGCTCCTCAGCGCCTGACCGAAAATAAGGAGTGAGTGATCTCGGCGGGCTGTGATTCCTTCGGATTTGCGAAGATTCGAGAGAGGGCACGATGCCGTGGACAGAAATCACTCGTCTCCAGTATCAACGCAGCGGACTGCGTTACACAAGCGATCTGACCGATTCGGAGTGGGCCGGTAGGTCGCCGTACCGCCAAGTCCGGCGACCATCTCAAAGCAAAGTGTGCCGAGGACGAGAGCCTTATTCCCTACTTCAGGAGGAGGGCACCCTCGCCTCTGCAGCCGACCACTGTCAGCGATTACGCGTCGGCGATTACGCAGCATGCTAAAGAGTACAAGGCTTATACCACCGCGATCATGTCCGCGTTGAGGTACCTTCGCCAGGTATACCGCGAAGACGGCGACCCGAGCGCCGGGCAGGCACTCAGCGGCACGCCACTACTGCGTCGAATGCGCCCACGACATCAGAGTCATGTGAGGGTCAAGCTGGGCCTGTGGCGCATGTCTTTGAGCCCTCGTCGGCCGCGAGGCCTGGGGAGTCGGCCTCCGCGTGCGGCGGTTCGGCGCCGGGGGTGTCGCCCGAGGCCTTCGTCTTGAGTGAGGAGGACTGTGAACTAGTGAGGCCATTTCTGGAGGACGTCTCGATAGTACGTTACCGCCACGGGATCACCCGGCCGGACCATCGTCATCTGCCGGTGCTGCAGATGCGTCCTTGAGCTTCGGCGTTCGCCAGCGAGTTGAGGATGTCGGACATATCGTCGGTTTGGGCTGGCAGCACGGCACCCAATCAGCTCCTGACGTGCTGCTGCGCGCGCTCAACAGAGACGAACTCCTGCCAAGGCCGTTTCCGGCCGACAAACGTGTATATCCACGGTCGGCGCAATGCGGCGCGGTGGGCAGGAAGAAGAGAGGTGACCCCAAATAAGCCGCTAGTCGTTGAAATTATTCTGATTCCGCAACTTGGGCTTGAACATCACGGAGTTGTGGAGGGGCGCCTCGAAAGGGCCTCGCGGTCTGCGGGAGAGGCATCGTCCACAGCTAGGGCATCGTCCTCCGTGCACGGCGGTTTGGAAGCGCTGCACGACCTCCTGGACTTCGGATACGCCGTTGCGTCGGATTTTCATGACGGGAATCAATTCATCCGGATGGTCTGTACATTGAACTGCGCCAATGGCAATTCGTGCCGAATGATTCTGAGCAGACTACAAGGTTTGTCATCAGGGGTGAGCTCCACACGGCCCATTGGATCGTCAACGACCTTTATCTCATCCATCATCCTCGTCGCTGAGCATCGCAACCGGCTGCAGGGTTCGCGAATTCAGCGTTGACAGGCTCTGCGGCCCGATTCGCTGAAGGGCCTGGCCGCCCTGCCAATGGACATTCGGCGAAACGCCGAGAGCGCAAGAGCTCAAGTGGAGTTCTCCGTATCGATAAAGAGAGCTCGGGATTACCCAAGCGCTGGCCGCCCGAATAATCCGATCGAGCTAGGTGCCTACTTCTCTAGCAACGCATTGCGACTGAAGTCCACTACCAGCCTTGGCAGTTGATGGAGAGATGTACACGTGGCAGCCGTGGTCAGCACACCGCCACGAAAGCCAAATGTTCCTGCTGAACACGGTAGCCCACCTTGCGCTGACTGCATCGCGTTCTTCTTTCCCGGTCCGCCCGGCTGCCAGACAAAATTACGGTGGGTTTTGCGTTACCGGCGGCTGGCCGATGCGTCATGCACGCAACGCGCCCAATTCGAATCGTCCGCGGCCGATCGTCGAACCCCTCGGTCGCCGCTTGGACCGGCGGTGTAAGGATTCGGTTCGCTGGCCGTCCGATACTCTTCCAGATTCCCGCCCAGAAATAATACCTCGGTCTCTTGCATTGGTGTTTTGCTGAGTGCGACCATGAGGGTTAAGTCCGCATCTATTATCTCGTCACTATCTTGGAGGTCCATTTGGAGCGAAATGCTGTTGATGATCCCTTCGGGCGTCCAGATGGTCGCCCTCGGTACCGTGTAGCTATACAACGTCGTTGCGTTATTGGCGATTGCCCTCGCCAAATGGTCTCGTGAAACGACCAGTTTTGAGGCGTCCTTGACCAACGAGACGAAAGGTGAGTTCGTCAGACCGCGCATGTGCCGTCCGGCCGTGCGCGCCAGATCCATAGGATATTGTTCCAGAGAATGGCTAACGGGAGAATGTTCGCGCGCCAGGGTACGCACGTGCGATATTGCGTTCGTCTTATCTTCCGTGCGTGGCTTGCAATGGCTGGCATCGTTCTGAAAACGCTGCAGCTTTACACGACGATGCCACCACGTGGTCGAAAATGCCATCGCCATCGACGCTGCTAGCCGAATAGCCTGTCGACCATTGAGCTGATCGCTGCTCGGCCAGCTCGATGTCGTTCCTAAGCGCCGCAACGTTCGCGCCGGTCAGTGTTGCGGCAAGCTCAGCGCGCGCTTTAACGAATGACGAGGCTCTGCACCGTTCCCCTGCCCGGATCGCGCGCGCTCTCACGCCGCCTTCCGTCTCTGCCGGGGGTAATCCAACCTCGGGTGCAATCAACACAGAGGGCGAGTGTGCTGGTGAGCTGGCCTGTGCACTCGTGGTGCTCGGTTGTTGTCCTGCCGAGTCAGTTGAGTTGGTATTCACCTCGCCCCTTTTGGACATATGCACTGGCATTCTCAGGGTCTCCCGTCGGCGATGCCGGATACCACCGCGCATTCGTGCTTTCCGGGGACAGCAATAGCATAACCAGCCGTGCCATCCTCCCAATGAGAGAGCTAATTTCGTGCCAAGGATGTCCGTCCCGCTTAAACGGCAGATTATACTTGAAAGAATTCGCAGCTTTTGACAATCGCTTCCTTGATCCTGTGGTTCATGCGCTCGATCTGGTCATTGGTCGAGGGATGTTTGGTCAGTCTATGTTCGTTCCCGTGCTCTTGGCAGCGTATATCGAGCATGTGAGGCACATGCCTCGCCGTCGGGCTGTCCGCATTAGCGCGGCTTCCGAAGCTCGCTCCCCGTTGTCAGAGGGCGCGGGGATTCGGAATGGGATCTGGATCAGCTTCTCGAGATAGTTCCGCGCATAACTGACCGGGTCCAAGCTCGGCGGCAGGTCCGGGAAGTGCTCCCGCACCGCATATTCGATCATGAGCTCGTGCCCCGATCACGAAGGCTGTGCGCTCGACGAAGAGGAACAGACGGATTGCCTCCAGTGTCGCGATTGCCGTTTTCGGCAGGCAGCGATCGAGATCGTCCACGACGACGATGAGCTGGTCGATGTCGGCGGTATCGAGCAGTCCTTGAATTCCTTGCGGAACGCATGGATGTGCTCGGGCAGATTGTCGCTCTCCTCCGGCACCTCCTTGATGAACCCGCCGGCTGCTGCAACGCTCTTCAGGTCCTCGATCGAGACGTGCTCCTGCGGCTTGGACAGAAACGAGCTGGCGAACTCATAGAGTCCCTTGACCTGGTCGACGTCGGGATGCCGGTCGCCGCGGTGAAGGCGAAGCCGCCGGCCGGGTGAGCCAGTTTCAGCCAGTCGACGCGCTTGAGCACCTTGCTTGCGGCCGTCGAGGCAGGGCGGGCGCGCCGCAGCTCATCGACAACGGTTTCGATGACGACGGTCTTTGCATCCTCGAAACCCTCGAACGTCCAGCCGTTGAACCACGGGCAGAGCATCCGGCCGTCCTCGGCGAAGGCGCCCTCCAGAATCTTGAGCACGCTCGATTTGCCAGCACCCCAATCGCCCATGCATACCGATCGGCACCGGGGCGTCTGGCGTTTTCCGGATGAGGCTGACGACAGTCTTGGCGATCGCTTCGTAATAGAGCAGGTCGGTTGCCGTCCCCTGGTCGCTCAAGAAGGCGTCGAGGCTACAGTGCTAGGGCTGGGCGGTTCCTCGCGTTCGCGGGTCGCGACATTAGAACAGATAAAGAACAAATTAATCTAACTTTACGGACTTGACGAACTTAACGGAAGTCCACATTTGGTATACAGAGCTGCCCACGGAGGCAAGTTTCAGAGCAGGAGCTGCCCGCCATGGCAAAGGCGAAAAAATCAACACAACGAAAAACCGCGACGCGGGCTCGCAAGGCCAAGGCGTTGCTGACCATGTCCTTTATGACGGACTTGAAGGGACTGCTATCCAGGCCTGTCCCGGACATCAAGGTCAATGCATCCAGCATTGCCGCCAAGGCGATGGCCTTGAACCCGAAAGACGTCCGCCTGCTGGTCGAGCGTTACGGCGAAGCCCTCGAAAAGAGCAGCAAAGAGGGACAGCCCTTCAGTTTCCGCGTCAACGTCGATCCAACCGGCAACGCTGTCGCCGCGCCCGTCGAGCAGGTGACCTCCAAAGAAAGTGTCGAGGTAGGCGAGGAAAGCAACCTCGAACTCGACCAAGCATTGGCTGCGGCGCGTGAACGAGGTCGGATCAGGGCCGCGGAGATACTGTCTGGCAAAGACATGCGCAGCGCCGACGAACTGGCCGAGTTGCTGCACACAACGCGGGTGACGATCAACACCAAGCGACAAAACGGACAACTGCTCGGATTGGACGGAGCCAAGCGCGGCTTTCGTTTTCCAGTCTGGCAACTCGATCGCAATGGAAAACCCTATTCCGAGTTGCCGGCCTTGCGGGAACGGCTTGGCGGTCCCTGGGCCATCTTCCGTTTTCTCGTACAGCCCCACGATGAACTTGACGGCCTGACCGGCCGCGAGGCCCTGGAGCGGGGGCAGGGAGAAGCCTTGCTCGCCGCAGCAGAGAGCGTCGGGCGGGGAGATTTTCGCTAGGTGGCTGGCAAGGACCTACCGGCGACCTCGGCGAAGTCGCGACTCGAACTCCACACCGTGGATGCGGGTGCGAGGTTCGGGCGAATCTATCTTGGGCGTTATCCGGATCCTCTCGGATACGGAAAGTCACCGAGCCGATTCAGCGACCCGCGGCGCCGTGTCGATGCCAATCGTTTCGGTGTGTTGTACCTCGGCGATACGCTGAAGGTGTGTTTCCTAGAGGCCGTGTTGCGCGACCGGCGCGACGGTGCGGACGGCTCGCTGCTCCTGGGCGAGGATGAACTTCATGAGCGGAACTATGCGGAGGTCGAGGTCGCCTCTGCATTGACGATGGTCGACCTGCGGAACGATTGCGCTATCCGCATGGGTGTTCCGACCGATGTTGCCCGTGCTTCGGCCCAGACGCTAGCGCGAAAGTGGTCTCTCGCCTGGCACGAGCACTCCGAGCAGCCCGACGGGATCATCTATCCCTCCCGGTTGAACGGTCAAACCAATCTTGCAATTTATCACCGAGCAGTGCCAAAGCTACAGACCGTTGGCGTCCGACCACTGATCCGCGCGACCGGCTTGGCCGCGGTCCTCAATGAACTGCTGGTAGAATTGGCGCCTTGATCTGGACGGACAATCCAGATGCACGAATTGCTCGTTTTCGCCTTTCCGATGCCGGGATCATCAAGCCAGTCAAGATCAATGGGATGTTGAGGCAATTGCCCAATAAGAAGTCAGCGCACCCAGCGGCGCACGTAAAGCTGTACTGGCCTAATTCCTAATCCCGATTTTGAGAGGTGAACTGGCGATACAAATTGAGGCGGTCATAGCTGCCGCAGGTCAACCTTGCCGTCCGCCAGCTCCTGCCTGGGGCGTTGCAAGGTTAGCTTGCGACGCTGGATGAATGGACGGAGTACCTCGCAAGCCTCCGTCACGCGCTTGCACATCGCATCCCGCTCTATATTCCGTCTTATGTGATCGAAGATGCGGACGCAGTCGCCTGCCGACGAACTCCAGGACGGTCTTGTCGCCGTCGCGCCACATCCCGCCGACCAGCGAGAAATTGACGTGATAGGGCTTGCCGCTGTCAAAGCGGGTGCATTTGATCCAGAAGCGCATCGGCAGTCTCCGTGCAGAATCGGGGGGCTATTGCTACGCCAGAATCAGGACGCCTTGCGCAGTTCGCGCGCGGCGGCGACCATGTTGACGAGCGCGGGGCGGACTTCCTCCCATTGCGGGTCTTCAGGCCGCAATCCGGATTGATCCAGAGTTGCGAGTCCGAGAGCCGCTTCCGGGCCATCGTGATGAGATCCCTCATCTCGCTGGTCTCGGGGACGCGCGGCGAGTGGATGTCATAGACGCCAGGACCGATGTCGTTCGGATACTTGAAGCCGGTGAACGCATCGAGCAACTCCATCTTCGAACGCGATGTCTCGATCGAGATGACGTCGGCGTCCATCGCTGCAATCGCGTCGATGATGGCGTTGAA
>NZ_JBANBJ010000087.1:0-3161 GCF_059803515.1 Bradyrhizobium sp. UFLA05-125
CCTCGACAAGGCTCGCAAGGAAGGCGACAAGACCAGGGAAAAGGAGCTGATCGCGAAGATCGACAACTTCCAGACCCACGTCGTGCCCGTCATCGCCGACATCGACGCCGGCTTCGGCAATGCCGAGGCGACCTATCTGCTTGCCAAGAAGATGATCGAAGCGGGCGCCTGCGCGCTCCAGATCGAGAACCAGGTCTCGGACGAGAAGCAGTGCGGTCACCAGGACGGCAAGGTCACCGTGCCGCACGAAGTCTTCCTGGCGAAGATTCGCGCCTGCCGCCACGCCTTCCTCGAGCTCGGCGTCGAAGACGGCATCATCGTGACCCGCACCGACTCGCTCGGCGCTGGCCTGACGCAGCAGATCGCCGTCAGCCACAAGCCCGGCGACATCGGCGACCAGTACAACAGCTTCCTGGATTGCGAGGAAGTGACGGCGGCGAACGCCCGCAACGGCGACGTCATCATCAACCAGAACGGCAAGATGATGCGTCCGAAGCGGCTGCCCAGCAATCTCTACCAGTTCCGTCCCGGCACCGGTGCAGATCGCTGCGTGCTCGACTGCATCACCTCGCTGCAGAACGGTGCCGACCTGTTGTGGATCGAGACCGAGAAGCCGCATATCGAGCAGATCGCCAGCATGGTGGACCGGATCCGCAAGGTGGTTCCGAACGCGAAGCTGGCCTACAACAACTCGCCGTCGTTCAACTGGACGCTCAACTTCCGTTGGCAGGTCTATGACGCGATGAAGGAAGCCGGCAAGGACGTCAGCAAGTACAACCGTGCGGAGCTGATGAAGGCGGAGTACGACGACACGCCGCTGGCGAAGGAAGCCGACGAGCGGATCCGCACCTTCCAGGCGGATTCGGCCAAGCGCGCCGGCATCTTCCACCACCTGATCACGTTGCCGACCTATCACACGGCGGCGCTCTCGACCGACAATCTCGCACGCGAGTACTTCGGCGAGCAGGGCATGCTCGGCTATGTGAAGAACGTCCAGCGCGCCGAAATCCGCCAGGGTATCGCCTGCGTGAAGCATCAGAACATGGCGGGCTCCGACATCGGCGACGATCACAAGGAGTACTTCGCCGGCGAGGCTGCCCTGAAGGCGGGCGGCGCCCACAACACGATGAACCAGTTCGGCTAACGGTGGAATTGAGGAGACTGACAATGACCAAAGGCAGCAATTTCTGGGTGATCGGCGGCGAGTTCGGCTCGATGAACTTCCACAAGCTCGTGGAAGGCTCGGCCCAGGTCAAAGGCCCTTTCAAGTCCCGCAAGGAGGCCGAGGACTGCTGGCGCGAAGTGTCGGAAGAGAACCGCCACAAGGCCGGCGTTCGTTTCTCCATCGTCGAAGAGCCGCACCGCGCTCCGGCAGCCTAAAGGCGTTGCTGCCGGCCCAATAGAAGAAGACGTCCAAGGACGGACGGTCCCATCCGGGCTCTACCCCGGGTGGGATCGTCTGTTTTTGGGACAGGGAAAACTCTGCTCCGGGCGCGTAAGTGTCTGGAATTGTACGGCCTTTGCGGCGATCATGGTTGCTGATAGGTTAACGGACCTCGTCCAGGAGCCGAACCATGTCTGAGCCCGAGATCGCCGGGACCAATGTCCCTCAACCGCGCACCGTGCGGCTGCGCGATGCGCTGCTCCGGGCGCGGATCGAGGCCGCCGACCGGACCGGCGTCGTGGTCGACCTGCGCGACGCCGAGGTGGCGCGTCTGGAGATCCTCAACGACGCGCTCGATCCCCTGTTCGCGCAGGTCCCGGAGCAGATCGACCTGTTCGACCGCGGCATCAGCCAGGGCGATACGCCGCGGCTGTGGATCGACGTCGTCGCCCAGATCATGATGGGACGCGACAAGCGGATGTACCGCTTCGTCCAGGATACCCGCTTCGGCCGGATCGTGCTCGCCGAGTCGCACGACACGGCTGACATCGTCGATGCGGTGACGGACTACGTCGCCCGCCGCATGATCGAGCGTGAGCGCGCGATGGTGGTGCCGCCCGAACCCAAGGCGGCGGAGCCGGAGAAGCCGCCTCGCTCACGCATCTGGCCGTTCGTTTTCGGCTTCATCCTCGGCGCCGCGGCCCTGTTCGGCGTCGCGCTGTACGCGAGCCTGCAAAGTTGGTGAAGGCGCGCGCGAATCCTTCCAATCGTCATTCCGGGCTCGTGCTTCGCACGCCCCGGAATGACAATGTCCATCATACCAGCCGCACGTGCTTGATCTGCCGAACCTGCAATCCATGATCCAGGCTGCGCACGGTCTGCTCGCAGCGCCAGCCGGCGTTGTCCTTTTCGATGGCAAACAGATTATACGCCGCCGCCGGGTAGCGCCCATGCGCCAGCGCCGAGGCCGACGGCACGCCGACCGCGGGTACGTTGCCGTTGGGGCCTTCGAACCACATCGTCGAATGCACGTGGTCGTGGCCGTGCAGGATCAGCTCGACGCCGTGCTGCCTGATCAGCGCGAGCAACGCATCCGAATCGGTCAGCCGCTTGTGGCGCGACTTCGACCTGAGTGGATGATGAACCAGGAGAATGCGAAACACGTCCTCGTGCGAAAGCCGCGCCAGCACCTCTGCGAGCGCTGCGAGCTGGTCGCGGCCGAGCGTGCCCGTCGCCATCAAGGGCGCTGTCGGCACCGCCGTCGACAGGCTGATCAGCGCCGCCGGTCCGCGCCGGCGCACGGCGGGAAAGAAGCTCGCCGCAGGCTCGTCGCCGGCAATGTAGTCCAGGAAGGTTTCGCCAAAAAGCTGGCGTGTCGCACTGACATAGGCGTCGTGATTGCCTGGGATCGTGGTGACGCGATCCGGCGGACCGACGCCTTCGAGCCAGGCCAGCGCTGGCGCGAACTCCGCCTCCAGCGCCAGGTTGACGAGATCACCGGTCACCGCGATGTGGTCGGGGCCTTGCGCTTTCATGTCCGTGACCAGCGCGTCGAGCACCTCGCGGCGCTGGTATTTGTGGCGGTTGCGCGCCCAGTTGGCGTAGCCGAGCGCACGCTTGCCAGCAAGCTCGGTCAGCCTGGGCCGCGGCAGCGGCGCTAGATGCGGGTCGGACAGATGCGCGAGTGTGAACGGTGCCATCAGATGCGCGATTGCCTCGCTATTCCCGTGCTGTAATGGCAAGGTCTGCCGTGCGACGCAAGGAAAGGTTCAAGGAA
>NZ_JBANBJ010000087.1:3260-35543 GCF_059803515.1 Bradyrhizobium sp. UFLA05-125
AAGCTTCAAGGAAAGCTTCAAGGAAAGCTTCAAGGAAAGCTTCAAGGAAAGCTTCAAGGAAAGCTTCAAGGAAAGCTTCAAGGAAAGCTTGCAGGGAGTTTTGGAAGGAGCCTGATGACAGGACGTCTGGACCAGATGCGACGGAGATACGAATACCTGCTGCGGCGTGTCTTCCACTCCTACTTCCTGCTTGCCCGCGGCATGACGCTCGGCGTCCGCGCCGTGGTGCTCGATCGGGACAATCGCGTCTTCCTGGTCAGGCACAGCTATGTCAATGGCTGGTATCTGCCGGGCGGCGGTGTCGATCTCGGCGAAACAATGGAAGCTGCGATGCGGCGCGAATTGAAGGAGGAGGGCGATATCGACCTCACCGGAGAGGCGATGCTGCACGGCATTTTCCTCAACGGTCACGTCTCGCGCCGCGACCATGTCGCGGTCTATGTGGTCAGGGAGTTCAGGCAGGACCGCCTGCCGAAGCCCAACCGCGAGATCGTCGAATGCGGATTCTTCGCAAGCTCGGCCCTGCCCGAGGGCACCACGCCCGGCACGCGGCTGCGGATTGCGGAGGTGCTGGAGGGCCGTCCGCAGATTGCGACGTGGCGATGAGGTGCGGCTATGCTAGTAGGGCGGCGTGCTCCGCCAGGGGGCTGTTGCGTCCTTAAGCGCGTCATGGACAACGGATGAAGAGCCTCAAAATTACCTTCGGCCTGATCTGCCTTGCGATCCTCGCCAGCAACATCGTGACGATGTCGCGCTGGAACGAGGCGCGCGGTGTCTATGACGATGTCTGCTATCTGCGTCAGGCCCATCTGTTCCAGCGCTTCGGCATCGGTGGACTCAACACGAATGCGGCGCTGGACTACGATCATTATTTCCAGGGCAAGCTGAAGGAGATCGCCTACGCCGAATGGCAGGAGCCAGCGCGCTGGCCCTGCCATACGCCGATGCCGGGCGACAAGTTCGTGCTGCAATATCCGCCCGGCACGGGCGCACTGCTGGCGCTGTTTCCGGAAGGACATCAGGTGGTGCCGCTCTATGTCAGCGCGAGTCTGATCGTCTGTGCCCTTGCGCTGCTCGGCATCTTCTCGGCGCGTACGCTGCCGTTGACTGCGGGTGCTGGCCTGTTCGGCGCGCTCGCCGTCTATCTCATGATAAACCCGGCCAAGGCGAGCTATTCGATCGCACCGACCATGGCGGTCTGCGCTGCCGTGGGATTCTTGACCGCATGGTGGCTGGTCAGGGCGCGGCAGAGCCTGTGGCCCGCCGTGCTGATCGGGCTCCTGTTGGGGCTCTCGGTCAATTTCCGCTTGCCCAATGCGCTACTTGCGGCCGGCTATTTCCTGTTCCTCGGTATTCCCTTCGTGTGGTCGCGCAAGTTCATCACCTTTGCACAGGGCCTCGGCTTCGGCATTGCTGTTCTGGCCGGCATGTCGCCGACCCTGGTCGCCCAGGCCGTCAACGCCGGCAGTCCGCTCGCCACCACCTATGGCAGCGCCGACGTCGTCGCGCCGGCCTTCAGCGTTGCTGTGCTCGGCCAGTATCTGCACGACATGCAGTTCGTTCTGATCGTGCTTGCGGTCGGCGCGACCGCCTGGCTGCTGCGGACGGGCGACGGCGGCGTACGCCAGGTCGCGCTCGTTGCTGCCGGCAATCTCCTGGTTAATCTCGTCTTCTTCCTGAGCCACCCGGTCTTCACGCCCTATTACGTCGTGCCGATCGCGATGCTGACGCTGTGGAGCACGTCCTTTGCCGCGTTGATGCAGCCGGTGGAAGCCTCTGAAGAGGTGCCGCTCCGTCATGGGGCCGCAAGCGCTGGAGCGCTGTCGCGATGACATCGACTGACCTTCGCATCGCCGTGCTGGTGCCCTGCTACAATGAGGAGGCGGCGGTGGCCACCGTCGTCGCCGATTTCCGCAAGGCGCTGCCCTCGGCCGAGATCTATGTCTACGACAACAATTCGCGCGACCGCACCGCAAGCGTCGCGCGCGACGCCGGTGCGATCGTGCGCAGCGAGCGGCGGCAGGGCAAAGGCCACGTGGTGCGCCGCATGTTCGCCGACGTCGAAGCCGACGTCTATGTGCTGGTCGACGGCGATGCGACCTATGATGCGCCGAGCTCATCGCGCATGATCGACAAGCTTCTCGACGAGCATCTCGACATGGTGGTCGGCCTTCGTATCGATCAGGCACAGGCCGCCTACCGGCTCGGCCATCGCACCGGTAACCGCATGCTGACCGGCTTCCTGTCGTCGACCTTCGGCCAGGCCTTCAAGGACATCCTGTCCGGCTACCGCGTGTTCTCGCGCCGCTTCGTCAAGTCCTTCCCCGTGCTCTCCGACGGCTTCGAGATCGAGACCGAGCTTGCGGTCTATGCGCTCGAGCTGTCGCTGCCGGTCGCCGAGGTCGAGACGCCCTATTACGCGCGCCCCGAAGGCTCGTTCTCGAAGCTCAACACCTGGCGCGACGGTTTTCGCATCCTCGGGACCATGCTCAAGCTCTACCGCTCCGAGCGGCCGCTGCGCTTCTTCACGATGATCGGAATCCTGCTGGCGCTGATGTCGATCATCCTGGCGATCCCGATTGTGATCACCTTCATCGAGACCGGCCTCGTGCCGCGCCTGCCGACCGCCGTGCTGTCGATGGGCCTGATGATCATGGCACTCTTGTCGGTGTCTTCGGGCCTCGTGCTGGACACGGTGACGCGGGGACGGCGGGAAATGAAGATGCTCGCTTACCTGTCCCGGCCGGCACTGAAAAGGAACTGAAGTTGAGTGCCGCGCCGGTGGACCTCCGTGCTCCCAGATGCTAACCCGCTCCTTGTATTGACGCGTTTTCTTAACGCGAACCGGTGCCCACCTCGCTCGAAAACGCTGTGCTCAGATGAACGATCTCTCCGTCACCATCCTTCCCGAGGCCGTCGGCGATGCGCAGGCGATCGAGCGGCTGCACGAGCGCACCTTCGGACCCGGCCGCTTCGTGCTCAGCGCATACCGCATCCGCGAGCATGTCGACCATTTGCTCGAGCTCTCCTTCACCGCCCGCATCGGCACGCTGATGGTGGGCTCGGTGCGCCAACTGCCGATCACGATCGGCGACACCAAGGCGCTGCTGCTCGGCCCGCTCACGGTCGAGCCGCCGTTCCGCGGCCGCGGCGTTGGCCGTCTCCTGCTCGAGCGCGCGCTGGAGGATGCGAAGGCGCACGGCCATGCCATCGTGCTGCTGATCGGCGACGAGCCCTATTACGAGCGCGTCGGCTTCAAGCCGGTGCCGAAAGGCCGCATCACCATGCCCGGCCCGGTCGACGCCAGCCGCATTCTCGTCTTCGAGCTCGTCGATGGCGCGTTCGAAGGCGTGTCGGGCCCGGTCGGCCCCGACTGGAGCAAGGCGCGGGGGTAGAGGAGGGCGTGAGCTCATCCAACGCCGATTGATCGATCCCGAATGCCGGACGCTATACTGTCGATGCGGTTTGTGCCAAAAGCCGCGGGCGCGAACGTGACGAAAGGACGTGTGAAGTTTGGCCGCATCCAAAAAGGGCGCCGAGCCCGCGGAACGCCAGAACGGGATTGATCGGACCATCGATCTCCTGGAAGCGCTGCTGCATTTGCGCGCGCCCTCCAGGCTCAGCGACCTCGCGAAGCAAATGGGCGCGCCGCGGTCGACGGTCTATGCCATCGCCAACCGCCTGATCGAGGCGGACCTGCTGGAGAGCGTTGGCGAGGGCGGTCAGGTCTATTTCGGCAAGGCGGTGCATCTCTACGGCCAGGCCTATGCGGAAGCCAATCCCCTGCATCGCCGGTGCCGCGAAGCCCTCGACCGGCTGGCGACCCAGCATAGCGCGACCGCGCAACTCTGCGCGCTACGTGGTCGCAAATACGTGGTGGTCGATACAAGGGACGGGTCGGGCCTGTTCCGGATCACGACGGATGTCGGCATCGAGGTGCCGCTGCCGTGGACCGCATCCGGCAGGTTGCTGCTGGATCACATGAGCCCTTCGGAGATTCGCGCGTTCGTTCCGAAAGAGGATTTTCATCTTCCGGACGGACGCCTGCTCGATGTCGGTGATTTCATCAAGGATGTCGCGCGCGCGAGGCGCGAAGGCAGATGCGTGACGACGGCACTTTCCGATCGGTTTACGTCGTGTCTTGCCGCGCCCATCCGTGACAAGAAGGGGGTCGCGGTCGCGACGCTTTGCTTCGTCGTTCCCGCGGACTCGCTGAAGGAACGCAGGACTGCGCTGCTCGACGACCTGGTCGCCACCGCAACCGAACTCTCAGATCGCAACTGAGCCGAGTCGCCAGGCAGCACAACCCACGATGCATCCGCATCGTGTCGTGCACTGTCCTCGCGCGGTCATTGCCGCGTGCGCGACGCATTCAGGTGGGGCAGTCTGGAATGTCTGGACTTGACATCACGGCTCGGGAATATCTAGCATGACGCTATAAGGTAACGTTGTCCACTATAAGAGACAATGCAATAACCGGCGCGGCGAAAGCTCTTTCGGTCCCGTGTTTCGACGAGACGAAAGACAGGATTCGGCGGTCTAGAGAGGATTCAAAATGGCGAACGCAAGCCGACAGGTACCCGGGCGACGATGGCTGATCGGTTGTCTCCTCGGCGTCGGAATTCTCATCAACTACATCGATCGCGTCGGACTCTCCGCCGCGACGCCCGAGCTCACCAGGGAGCTTGGCCTCACCGCCACCGACATCGGCCTGCTCGGCAGCGCGTTCTTCTGGACCTATTCGCTGCTGCAGGTTCCCGGCGGCATGGTGCTCGACCGCTTTGGCGTCACCAAGGTCGGCCGGGCCTCGAGCTTCCTGTGGGCGGTCGCCGCCACCATCACCGCGCTCGCCAGCGGACTTTACGGTATCTTCGGCGCGCGCTTGTTGCTCGGGGTCGCCGAAGCGCCGGCGTTTCCGGCAAGTCAGAAGGCGACCGGCCACTGGTTTCCGCTCGACGAACGCGCGCGTTCGACCGCGATCTTCGATTCCGCCGCCAAATTCTCCAACGTGATCGGTGTGCCGCTGGTTGCCTTTGTGATCTTTCTCTACGGCTGGCGCTGGGGTTTTGGCGTCACGGCGCTGCTGAGCTTTGCGTATTTCATCGCCTACTACGTCATCTATCGAAATCCCAGCGAGGATCCCAGGCTCTCCAAGGCCGAGCATGACTATATCGTCGCTGGCGGCGGCACGCCGGAAGGCCCGGCGACGGCCGGGCAGAGCCGCATGCTCGGCTACCTCTTGCGCAACCGCAAGGTCTGGGGGCTGACCATCGGGTTCTCAGCCTATGGCTACACCTTCTATCTCTTCCTCACCTGGCTCCCGGGCTATCTCGCCCAGACCATGCATATGAATCTGATGTCGGCCGCGGGCTATTCGACGATCCCCTGGATCTTTGCGACATTGTCGGACCTCCTGATCGGCGGATTCCTCGTGGATCATTTGATCGCGCGTGGCTACGACAGCACGAGGGTGCGCCAGTCGGTGATCATCGTCGGCATGCTGATGGGGCTCGCGGTGATCGGCGCCGCGTTCACCGTGAAGCCGGGCTGGGCGCTGCTGTGGCTGTCGATCGCGATCTCGGGGCTGTCCGCCGCGGCGCCCGTCGGGTCCTCGATCGTGTCGCTGATCGCGCCCAAGGGCGGCGCGGGAACGGTCGGCGGCATTCTCAATTTCACCAACAACATGATGGGCGTGCTCGCGCCGATCGTGACCGGAATCGTGGTCGACTGGACTCAATCCTTTGCCGGCGCTTTCATGATCGCCGGCGTCGTGCTGCTGATCGGCATCTTCTTCTATGTCGTGGTGCTGGGACGGATCGAATCGATTCCCGATTTCGCCGAGGAAGTGCCGCGAGACGCCGTGGCCGTCCACTAAGGAGGGGAGCATGCCCCAAGGTTCGAACCAAGGTAGGGATACCCTGATCCGCAATGCCCGCCTGATCGACGGCACCGGCGCGCCGTGGTTCGAGGCCGACCTGCGCATCAGCGGCAGCCGCATCGCGGCGATCGGCGCTGCCTTGCCCGCGGACGGGGCCGAAGTCGTCGACGCGCGCGGATGCTACCTTGCGCCGGGCTTCATCGACGCCCACTGCCATGACGACCTGATCTGCCTGCGCGAGCCTGACAGGCCCGAGAAGGCGCTGCAAGGCGTGACCACGCTCGTGGTCGGCAATTGCTGCTTCTCGCTCTATCCGGCGACGGCAGGCTCCGCCGAGATGCTGCGCCTCCACTTCTCGGGGCTCGCGGGCGAAACTCGGGCGAACGAAGTCTTCGACAGTTTCGCCGGCTACCGGCTGGCCCTGGAAGGGCCGGGCGTGGCGCTCAACCTCGTCTCCCTGGTCGGGCATGCCGCGATCCGGCTCGCCGTGCTCGGTTACGAACGGCGTGCGGCGACGGACCAGGAGGTCGCGGCCATGCAGGCTTTGCTCGCGCAGCAGCTCAGCCAGGGCGCGGCCGGCCTGTCACTCGGCCTCGTCTATCCGCCGAGCGCCTATGCCGATACCAATGAACTGTGCGCGCTGGCAGCGACCCTGCGCGCTCACGGCAAGCTGCTCACGGCCCATATTCGCAGCTACGAAGCGGGCCTGCTGAAATCCATCGACGAATTCATCGCGATCCTGCGCGCCTCCGGCGCCGCGGGTCTGCTGTCGCATCTGCAGTCGGCAGGAAAGCCGAACTGGGGCGCCATCCCAAAGGCGCTCGACCGGCTCGAGGCCGCGCGGGCGGAGGGGATCGATATCTCCTTCGACATGTATCCGTATCCGGCCGGCAGTTCCTACATGCTGCAATTGCTGCCGCCGGCCGCGCTCGAAGGCGGCATCGACGCACTGCGCGCGCGGCTGCGCGATCCAGGCAAGCGCGAGGCGCTCCGCGCGCTGGTGGAGGAAGGCGATCCCGATCCGCATGCCGCGCAGTCCAAGATCGTGCTGATCGGCTGGCACAATGTGCGCATTTCCGGCACCGGCAATCCCGCGCTGAAGCCGCTCGAGGGCAAGTCGATGGTCGACGCCGCGCGCGAGCTCGGCATCTCGCCGTTCGATCTCATGGTTCAGTGTATCGAGGAAGACCAGGGCCAGACCGGCATCATCATGTTCCAGCTCGATGAGGCCGACCTGCGCGCGGCCTTCACCCACCGCCTGCACATGGTCGGCTCCGACGGCATTCCGCGCCCGGGCACCAAGCCGCACCCGCGCGCCTATGGCAGTTTCCCGCGCGTCGCCGGCAGGTTGACGCGTGAGCAAGGCTGGCTGACTCTGGAGGATGCCGTCCGGCGAATGACCGCGATGCCCGCCCAGCGCTTTGGCCTGTCCGACCGCGGCATTCTGCGGCCGGGCATGATCGCTGATCTGACCCTGTTCGACGACACCATCATGGACAAGGCGACATTCGAGACGCCGACGGAAATGCCCGCGGGCATCCGTTCGGTATTCGTCGCAGGCGAGGCCGTGGTCGCAGACGGACGCAGTACCTTCGCGCGTCCGGGCCGGGCCCTGGTCACCGGATGACGGCGCCGTAGCCAATGGCCCTCAATGCTGCGACAGAATCTCGCCCAGAAACTTCCTGGTGCGCTCATGCTGGGGAGTCCTGAAGAAGGTCTCCGGTTCCGCCTCCTCGACGATCCGTCCCTCCGCCATGAAGATCACGCGGTCGGCGACCTGCCGGGCGAATCCCATTTCATGGGTGACGCAGATCATGGTCATGCCGTCCGTTGCGAGGCCGATCATGGTGTCGAGCACCTCCTTGACCATTTCAGGGTCGAGCGCCGAGGTTGGCTCATCGAACAGCATCACTTTCGGCTCCATGCAGAGCGCACGCGCGATCGCCGCGCGTTGCTGCTGGCCGCCGGACAATTGCGCCGGGTATTTGTCCGCCTGATTGAGGATTTTTACACGGTCGAGCAGCCGTCGCGCGGTCTCCTCGGCCTGGGAGCGCGGTATTCCGCGCGAGCGGATCGGCGCCAGCGTGCAGTTCTCCAGCACCGTCATGTGGGGAAACAGGTTGAATTGCTGGAACACCATGCCGACCTCGCGGCGCACGGCATCGATGGCCTTGCCTTGCCCGCCCAGATGGGCGCCGTCGACGACGATCTCGCCCTTCTGATAGGTCTCCAGCGCGTTGATGCAACGGATGAGGGTGGATTTGCCCGATCCGGACGGCCCGCACAGAACGATCTTCTCGCTCGCGCGGACCGCCAGATTGATGTCGGTGAGCACCTGGTACGTGCCATACCATTTATTGACGCCGCGCATTGCGATCATCGGCTCCGCCGTGGTTGCGACCGACATGGCGCTCTCCGTTAGCTGGCGGTGAAGGGGATGCCGGGAATGCTGTCGGGAAAGGCCGGCAGCGGGTTGTTCATCCACTTCGGATAGATCTTGCCCCATTCGCCGCTGGCGATGATCTTGTCGATGAAGGCGTTCACAAAGGCGTTGATG
Organism: Bradyrhizobium sp. UFLA05-125; assembly: GCF_059803515.1. NCBI lineage: Bacteria > Pseudomonadati > Pseudomonadota > Alphaproteobacteria > Hyphomicrobiales > Nitrobacteraceae > Bradyrhizobium > Bradyrhizobium sp. UFLA05-125. The sequence goes on from NZ_JBANBJ010000087.1 coordinate 11,696, forward strand.
TCCTTCTCGCCGAGCCGCGTGCAGGCGCCGTTATAGAGTTTTGTGAATTCGAGCTTGTTCTCGTAATAGCCGGGTTTCGATTCATTCAGGCGCGGAACGTAGAAGATGTTTCCGCCGACCGCCTGGACCTGACCGGACAACAAAGCCTGCATGGTCGGCGCATCGCCGTCGAAACGGCGGATGGTGGTGCCGGGAGGCGCCGCCTTGGTCACGTCGGTGTCCTGCACGCTGCCGCGCGCGACACCGATGACATATTTGCCCATATCCGCCGGCGATTTGATCTCCATCTCCTTCGGCGCGATGAAGGTGATGATGTTGGCGCCGTATGGCTTTGAGAATTGCACCGCCTTGGCCCGCTCCGGCAGCATCGCCATGGTCGCAAACAGGATATCGACGCGCCCGGAGGTCAGCGCCGGGATGCGATTGGCGACGGCCAATGGCGTAAATTCGACGGATACGCCGAGCTCCTTCGCAAACAGCTCGGAGAGGTCGGCGTCAAGACCTTCCTGCTTGCCTGACGAATTGACGAATCCCCAGGGCGGATTATCGCCCTGAATTCCGATCAGCACCTTGCCGCGGGCCTTGATCTCCGCCGGCGTCACGGCAAAGGCCGGCCGGGACAGCACGAATGGCGAAGCCACGGCGCCGGCTCCGAGCGCCAGGATGTGACGGCGATTGAGTTGAGTTGTCCTGATCCTGGTCATCATTCCCTCCTTGGTTTGTGTTGAATTGTTCACCGCGCCGCAGTGACGAGGCGCCGCTCGAGCCAGGTGCCGTAAATCGACAGCGGCCAGCACAGCGCGAAGTAGAGCGCGCAGACGAGACCCAGCACGAGCAGCGGCTTGAAGTTCTGGTTGGAGACGATGGTTCCGGCGCGCATCAGCTCGGTGAAGCCGATGATGGCGGCGAGCGAGGTGCCCTTGATCAGCTGCACCAGGAAACCGATCGTCGCCGGCAGCGAGATTCGGATCGCCTGCGGCAGCACGACATCCCGCGTCCGGTCGAAGTAATTGAGGCTGAGCGCCTTGGCGGCCTCGACCTGTCCGCGCGGTACAGCCTCGATCGAGCCCCGCCAGATTTCACCGAGGAAGGCGCTGGCATGCAGGGTGAAGCCGATCGAGACCGAGACCCAGGGATCGAGCTTCAGCCCGGCGAGGGCGAGCCCGTAATAGACCACGAAGAGCTGCATCAACAGCGGCGTGCCCTGGAACAGTGCGATGTAGCCGGCGGTGGCGCGCTCGAGCCAGCGAATGCCTGAGGTACGCGCGAGCGCAACGCCGAGGCCTGCGACCGAGCCGAGCACGAAGCCGATTGCGGACAGGGCGAGCGTCCATTTGAGGCCGCCGAGCAGGAACAGGAGCTGGTTATTGTCCATGGCCGCCCTCACTTCAGGGGATAGCTGAGGAAGCGCGCGTTGATCTGCGCGAACATCTGCATCAGCATCCACGACATCGCGAGATAGAGCAGCGTGACGACGCCATAGACCTCGAAGCTGCGGAACGTGTTGGTCTCGATCGCCTGTCCGACCGAGGTCAGCTCATAGGCCGAAATCGCGGATGCGATGCTCGTCGTCAGCGTCAGCATGATGAACTGGCTGGTCAGCGATGGAAAAATTGCGCGCAAGGCCGGCTTCAGGACGATCAGGCGGAAGATCAGGGGCCGGCTCAGGCCGAGCGCCAGTCCAGCCTCGATCTGCCCCTTGTTGATCGACTGTACGCCGCCGCGGATGATCTCGATCGCATAGGCGCCGCCGTTGACTCCGAGCGCGATGATCGCGGTCAGCGTAGGATCGAGGCGGATGCCCACCACCGGCAGCGCGAAGAAGACGAAGTAGATCTGGCCGAGGAACGGCGTGTTGCGGATCACCTCGACAAACGCGCTGACCAGCCAGCGCAGCGCCGCGAGGCGGGAATCGCGCAGCACCACGCCGCCGATCCCGATGATGAGCGCCAGCACCATGCCGGACAGCGCAAGGCCGAGAGTGCCGGCGCAGCCCCAGAGCAGGTCCGGCAGACCGTCGAGCACGGGCCCGAAATCGAACTGATAGTTCATCTTGCTCCTCCCTCCAGGCGGCCCTCTTGGCGTGGCTTCACCCGTTCCTGTCCGTCGGACGACGGCGAGAATCTCGCGCTATGAAGTCGAGAGCGCCCCGTAGCGCTCACGCAGATCAATCCGCCGTCCCGACGTCGCGGCTTCGGCGATGGCGAGCGTCACCAACAGGCTGCGCGCGCCGTCCTCGACCGGTTGCAGCGATGGCGTCACGTCGCGAATGACATCGCGGAAATGATCGAGCTGGGCGACGTAGGGATCGACTGAAGCCGCATGGTTGGCCTGAGCCTGGATCGGCTTGTTCCAGTCCTGCGCGTCGCCTTCCTGCGTCCATTGATCGAGGCTCGGAAACTCGATCGCCCCGCGACGGCCCATCACGCGGTAGCTGCTTTGCCCGCTGAACGGAAACTCCGGCGCCTCGCCGAGTCCCTGCTCCGTCGTCCAGGGGGTCGCCGCGCAGTCGCTGAGAAAGAACGTGCCGAGTGCGCCGCTCTCGAACTCGATGAGCGCGGCGGCGGTATCCTCGACCGTGAAGCCGCGCTGGCGGTTCGCCGTGATTGCCTCAACGGCGTTGATCTCGCCGATCGTAAACCGCAGGAAGTCGATCTCGTGGATGAGGTTGATCAGGATCGGCCCACCACCGGCCTGCGACCGCCAGGGCGCGATTTTGAAATACTCCGCCGGCTTGTGCGTCGCCCAGATCGCCGAGACGCCGACGACATCGCCGATACGGCCCTCGGCAAGCAGCGCCCTCAACGTCTTCACCTGCTCATGATGGCGGCGGTGATGGCCGACCAGCGACTTGATGCCGGCCTTCCGGACCTCGGCGGTCAGATCGGCAGAGGTTTGCAGCGTATCGGTGACCGGCTTCTCGATCAGGATGTGGATGCCGCGCCTCGCGCAAGCGATGCCGTTCTCGGCGTGAAGCTGATTGGGGGAGGCGATGATCACGGCTTGCGGCCGCGCCTCGTCGAGCAGCTCGCGATAGTCGGCGAACACGCGTGCGCCGGGCTGCTCGGCTGCGACCTGCTTGGCATTCACGTCGGCGATGCCAACGAGCTCATAGTCGCTATGCTCGGCGAGCTTGCGCAGATGCTTGCGCCCGATCAATCCGGCGCCGATCACGCCAATCCTGATTCTCGTCATGTCATCCGTTCCGTTGGTTAGGCCCAGCCGCAACAGCCGCGGCGTCGGGCGCCGCGGAGCCGGCCTTCGAGCAAGTGCCTGGTTGCGTTGAATGCCGTGGCGATCCGCTCCCTTGCGTCCAGCGCCGGCAACGGCATTTCGACGCTGAGGCTGGTGTCGGCGGGCAGGGCGTCCAGCAACGCGCCGAGCGGCAGGGCGCCTTCGCCCGGCGGTAGCCGTCCCTCGCGGGCCTCGGCGATGATTGCAGTATCCGTCTTCGGCATGGTCGCGCCGGCGTCGCAGAGCTGTGCGGCACGCAGCCACTGATCCGGAATCGAAATCAAATTTCCGGCCGCGCCGCCCGAGCGCGAAAGATGCAAGGCGTCGACCAGGATAGCGCCGTTTCGTTGGCCGGCCTCGCGCACGACCGCTTCGGCCTGCTTCAGATTGCCGATCACCCGCCAACGCATGAATTCGAGGTCGACGCGCAGGCCAAACGACGCGGCAAGCCGGCACAGCTCGGCGAAATGTGCGGTGAGACGAGAGCGATCGGGATCGTCGCCCGAGGCGGTGACCGCGGTAGCGCCGAGATCGGCGCCGGCTTCGAGCACGCCGGCAAATGCGGCGACATCGATGTCGGGCGTGAGCTGAACGAACTCGATGTCGTTCAGCCGTACCCCCTCGTCCGCCAGCAGCTGCCTGAGGGCGCGGTGCGTCTCGGTGCCGACCCGCGTCGCATAGGCCGGTCCGTCCGGTGTCGCGGCGATGAAGCGCAGGCCGACGGAGGCAAAACCAGCGCGCGCGGCCTCGGTGACCAGGGCCGTCGGGGCGAGGTCCAGGGCCGTGAGATGGGCGAGGCCGAGGGCGGTCATGCGGACCATCCCTTCTCGGCCGAACTCTGCGGCTCATGCGAGCCCATCCGCCTCTCCCTTAATTAATCCATAGGTTAATTACTAATTAATCCGTAGGATAATTAATGTCAAGAGGCGGCAATTGGGCTATTGATGAGCGGCGAACCCGCTTGCGGGTGGTTGAGGGATCGAACCGTCAGATGCCAAGTGTGAAGAAACAGCCCGCGCGGGCCGCAAAAGCCGCGCCAATCAAGCGGCGCGACCGCGAGCGGACGCGGCAGGAGATTCTCGACATCGCCTTCGAGGAGTTTGCCGAGAATGGCCTCTCCGGCGGCAACACCGACGCCATCGCCGCGCGCGCCGACGTGACCAAGCGGCTGATCTTCTACTATTTCAACTCCAAGGAAGAGCTGTTCATCGCGGTGCTCGAGATGGCGTATGCCGGGATGCGCGCCGCGGAGGAGGACCTTCACCTCGAAGCGCTGGCGCCGGAAGCTGCGATCCGCGCCCTCGCCGAATTCACCTTTGACTACCACCAGGCCCATCCGCAGTTCGTCCGCCTGGTGTCGATCGAGAACATCCACCGCGGACGGCACATCGCCGTCAGCCGCAAGCTCAAGGAGATGACGCAGCCGAGCATCAGCCAGATCGCCAAGCTGCTGGAGCGCGGCGTCGCTGGCGGCGTGATCCGCCCCGGCATCGATCCGATCGAGCTGCACATGACGCTGAACGCGCTGAGCTTCTTCGCGGTCGCCAACCGTCACACCTTCGAGGCGCAATTCGCCTGGGACATGTCGTCACCAAAAGCGAGAGCCCAGCGCCGCGTCGAGATCGCCGATCTGCTCTGGCGCTACGTCCGAAAGGATTGATGATCTCGGAAACGGAGGAGGCGGCATCGGTTGTCCTTTGCGCGATGATCGCATCTTGGCGCTGATCTGACCGACGCGTGATGGCTGGTGAGCCAGTTCACACTGGAACTCCCGTACAGGTAGTAATCTTCAAACGGGGTGGCCAGTGGAGCGGAGGGAGAGATGCCCAAGAAGGCCAGCCGATCAAAAAAATTGAGCGGGATCGTCGAGCGCGTACGTCCGCATAGCCAACCCAGAGCGGGCGATGAGCAGTTTTCCGCAGACTATACGGTGACCAGCACGACCGACGGCGGCGGGAACGTTCTCACGAATGTCGAGGTGATTCTGGTCTTCTGGGGCAGCTTCTGGACCACGACACCCGCTCCGTCTCCTTCCAGCGACGAGTACAAGCAAGCGATCATCGGCATTCTGACGGGCCCCTACATGGGCGGCCTGCGCCAGTATCGCGGCGTCGCGCAAGGTACGCTGATCTTCACCGATCTCAACGACAGCACGAGCCCGGCAGATCAGTACACGGATGACGACGTCAAGACGATGCTCAAGGATCGACTCGACCATACGAGCATGCCGCCTCCGGCATCCGGCCACAATCGGTTCTATGCCGTGATCGTGCCACCGGGCATCAACAACAAGCTGACGACGACCAACGACTTCGTGGGGCAGCACCAGAGCTTCACCTACAAGGGCGTCACAGGATATTACGCGTGGGTTGACAATACGGGCTCGCTCACGGGGCACAATTGCGTCACGAAGGTCTTTTCCCACGAACTGATCGAGGCGTGCACCAACCCCGACGTCGATACCTCGAACAACAGCATCCTGGTCAACGGCACCAATGCCGACGGAACGCCGGTCACCAACGACGAGATCGGCGACACCTGCAACAACCAGTTCGCGACGATTGACGTCAACGGCGTCAATTGCTCCGTCCAGGCATACTGGAGCAAGGCGGACAACGCCTGCATCCTTCCAACCGGGACTTTGACATTCCTGGTGGACAAGGACACCTTCGGCAAGGATGAAGTGCAGGATGTGATCAACACGAGCGGCGGGATTTTCGAGCAGGCGTTCTGGCTCGTCGTCGACGGATTCAGCAAGAACACGTTCAGCTCTCTCAACGTCACGGTCCCGGTGCCGACCGGAGCGTTTGCCAACCTGAACGGCGTCACGATTGCCCAGAACCCGAACATCGATTTCGAGAACGGTGCAGATCCCGGAGCGCAGCAGAGAATTCGCGTTCCATTCGACATCACGTTCACGAATGCGGCGCTCGCGGACTTCCCGGCGTCCGGCAGCCAGACCTTTGAACTCGATGCCTTCCTTGCGACCGACGGCAACCAGGTGCCGGGTACGAACGCTTCGACGCTGTTTGAATTGGTGGCGGGCGCCGATCCCTACTTCACCAATGTCGATCCGACCCAGAACAATGTCTTCTATCTGAGCCAGGACCTCAGGGTCTTCACCGCGACGCCAGGTTTGTCCCGGCATCCGGTCGCCGGTGCGCCCGCGTTCGCGAGTGACAGCGTCAACGGCGCGTTCACCTATATCCAGGACCTGCTCACGTTCCTGAACAACAATTTCAGCGACCCGGCGGGAGTCGATCCCTTCAACTCGATTCTCCCGAGCCAGGGGGCGGCGTTGCAGGCCGATTCCTCCGTAACTCCATTCACGCTCCAGTTCACCACGTTTCCGCCGACGTTCAAGATCTTCAACAACTACAACTTCGCGGTGGCGCGAGTCCGCATGCGCGGCACCGCGGGACCGGCCGGCGAGGCCAGCAATGCACGCGTGTTCTTCAGGCTGTTCGTGACGCAGAGCCCGGATACGGATTATCAAACGGGCACGACCTACCCCTTCAATCCGGACGCGGCGGGCTTGCCTGGTTCACCCCAGGTCGGCGCCGGTCACGTCACGCTCCCCTTCTTCGCGACGGGAAATCTCGGCAGCAACACCGATTACGATAATGGCGGCGTCAACAACCGCGATATCGAGATCGCGAGCGGGAAGGACAGCATCTGGGCCTATTACGGGTGCTTCCTGAACCTCTATGACTCCGCCAACGTGATCGACGGGCAGCAGGCTCTGGCATGGCTTGCCGGAACTCACCACTGTCTGGTGGCCCAGATCGCGTTCGATGATGCTCCGATCTTCGTCGGAGCGCGTCCCGAGGCGTCGGACAAGCTCGCCCAGCGCAATCTCCAGGTGACGGTCTCGGACAATCCCGGGCCCGCCTCGACGCACCGGATCCCGCAAACGTTCGATATCCGGCCGAGCACCATGGTCAGCCGAAAGACACTCGTCGACGAGCTGATGATCGACTGGGGCAGGATTCCACACGGGAGCGTCGCCTCGATCTATTGGCCGCAGGTTCAGGCCTCCGACGTGCTTGCGCTTGCGTCGCAGCTTTATCCCGCGCACTCCCTGACGGCAGGAGACGCGAATACGATCCAGTGCAAGATCACGGGTGGCGTCACCTACGTGCCGATTCCGATGAATGCGGGTGAAAACTTCGCAGGTCTCCTTACGGTGGACCTTCCCTCCACCGTCGTCACCGGCGAGGAATTCAACGTGATCGTCAGGCGCGTGGGGCGGCAAGTCTCGAAACGCGATGTTTCGATCCAGAGGCCAACGCACGGGAGGAGTGCCAATCCGGACGTCGCTGTTCCGCGCCAACCGTTTTCCTGGCGATATGTCATCGGGACGTTTCAGATCAAGATTCCGGTCTCGACGTCCGCCGTGATGCTGCGCCCCGAGGAAGACACGCTGGCGATCATGAAATGGCGATTGCAGCAGACTGCGCCGTCAAACCGGTGGTTTGCCGTGCTGCAGCGGTATGTCGCATTCCTGGCGGATCGCGTCGCCGGGCTTGGGGGCGACCCCAATGCCATCCCGCCTTCACCCAACGGTGCGCCGGTTGAAGTCCCAAGTCCCTGCCTCGACGTCGTCGAATATACGGGCAAGGTTGCCGAGATCATCTTCGATTGCTTCGGCGAGCTCGAGGGCTTTGCGCTGGCCGACTGTTGCACGATGCATTCCTTCAAGACACGCGAGCGGCAGCTCGGCGAGCTGCTCATGAGGGCGTGCAGAGATCGGTTGCTTATATCCGTTTTCGCGCTGAAGCATGATCGTTCGAAGATTCATCGAATGGTCATTCGGGGCTGAACGATGCAGCAAACCAGCACCACAAGAGGGTGGGGAAGCGCCCCTCCCTCGCGACAACGCGGAACGCGTTTGCGCGGAGATCATGCTCAAACAACGACCTGATGCGCGATGACGATTCATCCCAATGCCACCCGCTCTATCGCAGGGAGGACATCGCCCCATCGAAGATGTCCAAGGCATGGTCGAGCTCGGCGCGGGAAATCGTGAGCGGTGGGCACAAGGTGACCACGTTGCCGCCTCCCAGCTTGAAGCTCAGGCCTGCCTCCAGGCAGCGATAGAGCAGGCGCTCGGCTCGCGCATTGGCCTCGCGTTCTCCGCGGCGACCAATCTCGACGCCAAGATAGAGACCCATGCCGCGCACCCCAGATATTCCGGGCTCCCGGCGTGCCATCAATTCCAGCCGTTCGAGCGCATGGGCGCCGAGTTCGCGGGCCGCGGCGAGCAACCCTTCATCCTCGATCACATCGAGCGTGGCAAGGGCCGCAGCGCAGCCGACCGAACTCTTCTCGTGCGTGTAATGGCCCAGCGCACCATCCGGCACCACGTCGAGATCGGCTCGCGCCACCATGGCCGCCATCGGCATGATGCCGCCGCCCAGCCCCTTGCCGAGCACGAGAATGTCGGGTGCAGCCCCGACTTGCTCGCATACGAACATGGTGCCGGTGCGGCCCAGACAGCTCGGCACCTCATCGAAGATCAGGAGGGTCCCGTGCCGGTCGCAGCTCGCCCGCACCTTTGGCCAGAAGCCCGGCGGCGGCGGCTCGACCGTGGTCCAGCGCATGGGCTCGGCGATTACGGCCGCGACGTCGCCCTGGATCTCGAGGACGTAGTCGATATAGTCCGCGAGCCGCTCATGCCCGCGACCATCCTGCCCGAAGAAGCGCTCGGCCAGCCCGGGCGGCGGGACATGCTCGGTGCCCGGCAGCAGCGGCCCGACTTCGCGCCGGAAAAGGGCCTCGCCGCCGACCGAGATCGCATCGAGATTGGCGCCGTGAAACGCATCCCACATGGACAGCGTCTTGTGCCGACCGGTGGCGTAGCGGGCGAGTTTGAGCGCCATGCCGATTGCAGCCGAGCCGCTGGGGGCCAGAAGGACCTTCTCCAGATGACCCGGCGCCAGCTGGGCCAGACGGCGGGCGAGGTCGATGGCGCTCTTGTTGGTGTAGCGGCGCGGGCAAAAAGGCAAGGTGTCGAGTTGCGACTTGATCGCGGCCACCACGCGAGGGTGGCCGTAGCCGACCTGGTGCACGCTGTTGCCATGAAAATCGAGAATGCGCCGGTCTTGCAGGTCGACGATGTGGCAGCCCTCCGCGCGCGTTGCCACGTTGAGGCACGGCGTGGACAGCGATTGCCGCAGAAACCAGCGCTCATCCTCGTCGAGCAGTTCGCGTGTCATTGGGTCGAGATGTTTCGCCCGCCAGGCCTGCCGTTCTCCCGAGAGGTTTCCATCGCCCTCTGCCTCGTTCACGGCCGCTCACCCCTGGTAAGGCGCTCTTCTATCGCTTCGATTACCGGGAAGATGTCAGCGACACTGTCAATCACGTAGTGAGCGCCGGCGCCCTCGAGGCGGTTCGCGGCCGCCGTACGCCGTGCGGCAAAGGCCTGCGATGACAATGCGGCGGTGTCGGCAAGTGACAGCCCGAACACGTTGCCAGTGACGGCCACGCCCACGGTCCAGCAGCCGCCATTGAGGCCTTCGGCGATCCCGACCTCTGTGTCGTCGACTTTGACACAGGCCCATGCCGGCCACACCGCGAGCTCAAGAAAGGCCTTGTAAAGCATGAACGGAGTCGGGCGCCCGTCGGGCGTGTCGCCGGTGCAGATGATACAGTCGGGCGAATAGCCCTGGGCGGCTGCAATCGGGATGACTTTGGCCATGATGTCGCGCGTGTAGCCGGTGCTCGAACCGATCTTCACGCCGCGCTGCCGCAGCTCTGCGACGGCCTCGGCCGCCCCCGGGATCACGTCGGCGTGGAGCCCCGCGACCTCGACGTTCATCGGGACGAACACCTCGTAGACTGCATCGATGTCGGCTTCGGTAGGCTCGCGCCCGTGCTTGTCGCGCCAGGCGGCGGCCACCCGTGGCAGCCGCATCAGCGTGGCGATGTGGGGGCGCTTGGCCATGCCCATAGGCCCGCGCGCCTCGTCGATCGTGATTTCGACTCCGAAGCGCGCGAATGCCGTAACAAACACACCCATGGGCGCCAGCGACCCGTGGTCCACGATCGTCCCGGCCCAGTCGAACACGACGGCCCGAACGCGCTCGAATTTCTCCGTCATGCGGGTTGGCTCCTTGTCGTCAGCTCGTCGATCACTTCCTCAGCGATTGCGAAAGCGGTGCTGGCACCGGTGCCGCTGGTGATCACCACGACGCGCACGGCATCCGAGGGGCGATCGATCAGCATCAGGCGGTCGGACGCCGAAGCGTAGGTACCGATCCAGCGCTCGCGGATGACGGGCACAGGACAAGCCACCACCTGCCGGAACTCTTCCATGATCAGTTCGTCCACTGAATCCGGACCGAACGGGTCGGGCGTGGCGGCGTAGTGATGCGAGTCGCCTACGACGAGCGAGCCATCCTCGCTCTGGACGGCAATGAGATGCACGCCATTGGCCAGGTGCTCACCCTGCTCCGCCTCCAATCGCTTTTTCAAAGCAGCGGCTTCCGGGAGCTCCGAGTAGCCGAGATAACGGACGAGTCCGAGGTCCGACATCACTGCTGCGTTGAACCGCGGCGCTGCGGCAGCGAAGCCGACCCGCAGCATGTGAAGCTTGCAGCGTGTCAGACCGTAGGCGGCGAGCCGCTCGGGATAGAGGCTGAGGAAGTCATCGCCTGGGCATACCACGCTTAGCGTGGCCCTGACCGTTCCCCGTGTCGTCTCGATGACAGGTGGCGTCAGCGCCTTCGTAAGCGTCTGGTAGAGAAACGTGACGTTGTGTGCCTCGGCCAGCCACCGCGACAATGCCGGCACGGCCACTCGCGATTCCACACGCAGCTCATGTGGGCTCACCAGCACTGCCTGCAGTTCGTTGGTCCGCAGCATCGGGAAACGGGCGGCAGCCGCGTCCCGCGTCAAGAGTTCGCAAGCCGTGCCCATTTCGGTGTCCCGGAATGCCTCGATCACAGCGACCGCCTCGGGCCGCCGGGCCGCCACGGCGAGCCCACGGTGCTCGACGCGGATACCAGTCGCCGGCACCACTTCCGCCCAGATATCGCGCGATCGCATCGCGCGCCGCCAGCACTCGCCACGTTGCTGACCGGTGACTGTGACGAAGCCGAAATTGCGTATCGAGGCGCCGTTCGCCTGGGCATCGCGCTCGATCACCACGACCCGCATACCACGACGCGCGCCCGCGAGCGCGTGGGCAAGGCCGCAAATGCCGCCGCCGACGACCGCGAGGTCGAACTCGCCCAGAAGCGCGCTCACCGCGTCCGCCATGCTTGCGAGTGGGCGAGGTAGCCCTGGGTGATCACCATGTAGGCTGCCCGGATCACAGCAGAGGTCACGAAGATGACCATCGCCATCGCTGCTGCCGGCGCGACGTCGCCTGCGTCGTCCATGTTCAGGACGGCGATCGCCGCCAACGTAGTGTTAGGCGAGTAGAGGAAGACCACAGCCGAGACGGTCGTCATCGCGTTCACGAACAGGTACATCGCAATGTCCAGGACAGCCGGCAGGCAGACCGGCAGGGTCACGCGGGCGAATGTACGCCAGAACGGTATGCGCAGTGAGGCCGATACGGTCTCGAACTCCTGGTCGATCTGCTTGAGCGCCGTCACCGCAGTCAGATGCGACACCGAATAAAAGTGTGAGATCGTGCAGATCACCAGGATCGCCATCGTGCCGTAGAGAAAACGGAGCGGGTTGGTGGGGCTGTTGAAGAAAAAGATGTACCCGAGGCCCAGGACCAGGCCCGGCACCGCCAGTGGCAGGAGCGCCAGGAACTGGACGAAGCGACGGGGCTCGCGAAAACGCGGTGTCTTCTCGACGAGGTAAGCGCCGCTGAACACGATCGCGGTACCGAATAGCGCGGTGAGACCCGCCATGATCAGCGAGTTGTAGTAGCTGGCCCAACCACCACCATCCATCATGTCGAAATCATAGTTCTTGAAACTGGGCGTCAAATTGTAGGGCCAGAAGGTGGCGATCGACGCGAAGAACGCAACGCCGAGGATCACCAGGATCGCGAAGGCGATCAGCGTGCAGATGGCCAGCATCAGTCGATCGACCATGGGATCCGGCTTGGGCGCGTACGGCACCGCCCGCGCCGAGAGCAACGCCGACTGCCGACGCTGCATCATCTGGTCGACGAGGAACGCAATCACGGCCGGCAGCAGCAGGATGAGGCCGACCACGGCGCCCATCTGGAAGTTCTGCTGGCCGACCACCTGCTTGTAGATGTCGGTCGCCAGCACATTGAACTGGCCGCCGACCAGCTTGGGCACACCGAAATCCGTGATGACGAGCGTAAACACCACGAAGATCGCGCTGATCAGGCCGTAGCGCGCGCCCGGGATGGTGACAGTCCAGAAGGTGCGGTTCGGACTCGCGCGTAGCGCCTCGGCCGCCTCATAGAGCCGGGCGTCCGAGATCGCAAGCGCGGTCGAGATGATGATGAGCGCGTGCGGGAAGGTCCAGAACACCTCGCCCATGACGATCCCGATCGGGCCATAGACCGAGCCTCCGAACAGCAGCCACGGGGCAAGCCCCTGGTTGCCGAACAGGTAGACGAGGCTGATCGCTGGCAGGAGCGAGGGGGCAAGGATCGGGATCTGTGCGATGATCCGGAACAACCCGCGCGCCGGCATGCAGCTGCGGTTGAGCCCGTAAGCGTAAGCAAAGGCGAGGAGAACGCAAATCATGGTGCTCAGGACCGAGACCCACACAGAGTGCCAGATCGAGATCGCGAGCCTCGGGTTGGCGAAGTAGGCGGCGAAGTTGGCGAGGCCAACAAAGCTGCCATCCGCTCCCTGGAAGCTCTTCGACAGGAGCGCCCATAGCGGCAGGAGCACGGTCAAGACCAGCCAGACGCCGAGCGCCACGAGGGCGCCGCGCATGATCCAGTCATCTCGCCCAAGTTGCTGTCTGAGTGGTGTCGCCGCGGCCTGCAACCCCAGTGTTGACGTCGCCATGGCCCGTCTCCCTCAGGTCGCGGCCGGCGGCTGGGCAAACACGCGCAGCCGGTTCGGTGGCAGGCGCACGTCGATCGTGCTTCCGGGCGTTATTCCGAGATCGCGCACGTCGTTGATCGAGAGATCGGCAGAGAAATTCAGACTGGTGCCGTTGGCGTGCAGCGTCGTTGCAAAATGGTTGCCGATGAACTCCATGACGCCGACTTGCACCGACAGGCGATTGTCCCCCGTGACATTCCGTACCACCACATCCTCGGGCCGCAAGCACACGATCACCGGCGCCCCCTGACCGAGCGACACCTCTTCTGAGAATGTGAGCACCGCACCTGTTACATCGGCGCGGTTCCCGGATAGGAGTAGCCCCTGGAGGAAGTTCATCTTGCCGACGAAGTCGGCGACGAAAGCAGTGGCTGGGCGGCTGTAGATCTCGCCCGGGGTGCCGACCTGCTCGATCTTGCCTTTGCTCATTACCACGATCCTGTCGGACATGGTGAGTGCCTCCTCCTGATCGTGCGTGACCATGATCGTAGTCACGTTGAGCCGACGCTGGAGGTCACGGATCTCGCCGCGCAGTCGAGCGCGGACCCGCGCGTCCAAGGCTGAGAGCGGCTCGTCGAGCAGCAGAAGCCCTGGCGATAGCGCCAAGGCGCGGGCAAGTGCAACGCGCTGCTGCTGACCGCCCGAGAGCTGGGCCGGATATTTGTTCGCCTGGTCGGATAGGCCCACGAGCGCGAGGAGCTCGCTGACCTTCTTGTCGATCTCGCCCCGCGACTTGCCGGTCGAGACGAGACCGTAGCCGACATTGTCCTTGATCGTCAGATTGGGAAATAGGGCGTAGGACTGGAATACGATGCCGAAGTCTCGCTGGGCGACGGGGAGGGTCGAAATGTCGCGCCCGCCCTGGTGAATCGAGCCACTGGTCTGGACATCCAAGCCCGAGATCGCGCGCAGAAGTGTGGTCTTGCCGCAGCCGGACGGTCCAAGGAAGGACACGAACTCGCCCGGCATAATGTCGAGGTCGATAGCGTACAGCGCGGCGAATGAACCGAACGTCTTGGTGACGTTGCGTATGCGCAGATAAGGCTCGATGTTTGATGCGGTGTCCATGAACCCTGTCCCCCGCGCTTCCCGGCGACGGCCCGCCGTTGCCGGCCGGATCAATCCGAACCGTGATCAGCCCTTGGGCTCGGATTTGCCATCGTAGCGCTTGATCCACTCCGCAAGAATGCGCTCGCGGTTCTCGGCAGCCCAGGCGAAGTCGTTCTTGATCAGCATCTTCTGGATGTCACCCTCGACAAACTCCAGCGGGCTCGCAATGCCCTCGAGCGCTACGATCGCGTAGCTCTCGGCGTAGAGCTTGTTGGCCTCGGGGGTCACGGCCCAGTCGGCAAGCTTTTTCGCGGCCTCGGGCTGCTTCGTCGTGCTCATGATCGCCGTCGCCTCCATGTCCCAGCCGAGCCCTTCCTTGGGCAGGACGATGGTGATCGGGGCACCGTCCTTCTTGGTCTTGTTGGCGCGGTACTCAAACGAGAGGCCGATCGCGTACTCACCCGCTCCAGCCTGACGGCAGGGCTTGGAGCCCGAGTGCATGTAGGAAGCGACGTTCTTGTGGAGTTCGTCCATGTATTTCCAGCCGCCGTCCCAGCCGAACATCTGCAGCCAGGCGGAGACCATCAGGAAGCCCGTCCCCGAGGAGGCGGGATTCGGCATCACAACCTGGCCCTTGTAGACGGGGTCGGTCAGATCGGCCCACGATTTCGGAATCGGGAGCTTTTTCTTGTCGGACTCGACCGTGTTCACGCAGAACGCCGACGCCCAGACGTCCATGCCGACCCACACCGGCGGATTAGCCGGATCGCGCATGGTCGGAGTGACCTTGTCGAGGTTGGCCGGGGCGTAGGGCATGAGCATTCCCTGCTTCTGCAGCAGCATCAGCGAGGTCGCGGCGAGGCCAATGACCACGTCGGCCTTCGGGTTGGCCTTCTCGGCAAGGAGCTTCGCGGTAATGATGCCGGTGGAGTCGCGCACCCAGAGGATGTTGACTCCCGGGTTGCTCTTCTCGAAAGCAGCCTTGTAGGCTTTGAGCTGGTCGGCCTCCAGCGCGGTATAGACGGTGATGTCGGCCGCGTAGACTTGAGAGCTGAAGCCGAGAATGGCGGCGAGCGACAGAAGAGCGAAGCGGAGGGCGCGCATCAGGTGCATGTCGGTCTCCATCGGTCCTGGCCGGCGGACTTGGCGGACCGCTCGGCCACCTGCTAGATCGGACCATCGTTCGATGACAAAACTGCGACAAGGGCGTAGGGGCGGTTAGTTCGCCCTGTCGAAGCAAGCGACATTCGCACGACGCCTGTGGCATGAAGCGGTGTGTCATTACCTCACGAAGCGTCGCGCAAGCACGAGAGGGAGTGCACCTCCTCGCGCCCTGTGAGCGAAACCTGATCTCCTAGAACTTGAAGTTCGCGAACGCGCGCGCCGTTCTCGAATTCCACCAACGCCGCCGCGGTGTCCTCCACTGCAAAGCTGCGCTGGCCCTTTGTGGCGATCGCAGCGAGCGTCGGGGCCGGTCGGCCCCGACGGGAGCAGGGCGCACGCCTAGAACCTCTGCGAAAGGCCGGCGTAGAAGCCGCGACGCGGCCCGTACTGCGGCGCGAACACGCCGATGCCGGAGCCGTCGCGGATCTGGTAGATCGTGTCGAACAGGTTGACCACGTCGAACCGCAGCGTCGTCGGCTTGTTCGGCGCCACGATGTTGAAGTCGTGCGACAGGCCGAGATTGACCTGTGTATAGCCCGGCAGATGATCGGTGTTGGCGAAACCGGAGCGCAGGCCGCTGCCATAGATCATCGACACGCTGTAGCGCGTGCCGTCCCACAGATAGGAGGCGCCGGCCGACGCCGTCCACATCTGCGCATGATCGGTGTAGACGTAGTGGTTCGAGATATAGTTGAGCTCGTCCTGACCGAACAGATACTGGTTCGAGACGATGTTGGTCGCGATCTGCCGGGCCCAGGCAAGGTTGGCATAGGCGCTGAGATTGCCGTTCTTGTAGGTCGACTTGAGTTCGACGCCGACGTTCTCGCCGCGATCATAGTTGAAGCCGTTCAGCACATAGGCCGCGCCGAACTGGCCATCGTCGAGCAGATCGCGCGCGATCTTGTAGTAGCCGTCGACGCCAACCTCGAGGCCCGGGATCGGATAGATCTTCTGCACCACGCCGACGTCGAACACGTGTGACCGTTCCGGCAATACCGGACTGTTGAGCGGCACCTCCGGCGTCTGCGTGTTCGCCGGCGCGTTGGGCGGCGTCACCAATGCAAGATTGGTGGGCGACGCGATCACCTGCGACGGCGGAGTGAAATTGCGCGCATAGCCGGCATGGAACGTGGTGCCGTCGAACGGCTTCCATGTCAGGCTGACGCGAGGGCTGAGCTGGTTGGCGTTCACATACTGGTACATCTGATCGAAACGCAATCCGGCGTTCAGGGTCAGATTGTTGGTGATCCGCCACTCGTCCTGGAGATAGGTCCCGATCAACCAGCCGGTCTTGGCATTGGAATCGAAGATCGAGAACGGCGCATCGATCGTGCCTGCGCTGGGATCGGTCGGGTCGGCCAGCGGCAGCACGGTCGTGCCGTTGTTGACCAATGTCCGCTCCGCGCTGACGCTGAAGCCGAAGCGCAGCGTGTGGGCATAGCCGACGCGCCAGGCGGTGTCCTGCTGGATGCCGTTGACGAGGCTCTGCCGGTAGACGTCCGAGGATACGCCGTTGAAGACGAGATCGCCGATCGGGTCGGGGTAGAAGTGCAACTGGCTGTAACGGTTGAAATACGCGATCTGGGTGTCCCATTCGCCGACGGACTTCTGGTAGGCAACGACGTTGAACTGATTGAACTCGTTCTGGTGCTCGTTGAGCTTCGACGAGTCGAAATTGGACACGCCGAACGCCGTGAAGCTCGGCGTCTGTCCGGGATTGTTCGGGATCTGGAACGTCGCGTTCGACACGCCGCTCATGAAGGTCAGACGGCTGGTGGGATCGAGCACCGTCGACAGATAGAGAAATCCCTTCTCCTGATTGGTGCGGTCATGGATCGCGTTCACCGATGCGGTCGGATTCTCGATGCCGAGATTGTTCTGGAGGAAGCGACCCGAGACGAAATACTGCGTCTGTCCGGCGGTCCCGCCATATTCGACGTTCGTCGAGATCGTGCCGTTGCTGCCGCCATAGACGCCGACGACGCCGGAATTGTTGAAGGCGTCCGCCTTGGTCTGGATGTCGAGCACGCCGGCGGTGCGGAAGCCGTACTGCGCGGGCAATGCGCCGGTGAGAAGGCTCATGCTGCCGACAATCCCCGTATCGAGGATCTGCCCGAATGCGCCGACGCCGTCGGGGAGCATGATGCCGTTGATGCGGTACTGCAAATTGGCGTGCTCGTTGCGCACGTGCAGCTCGCCGCTGGCCGCCGAATCCTGGGTCACGCCGGGGAATTGCAGCAGCACCTTGTCCAGCGTCGCATTGTTGCCCTGGGGCAGCGCCTCGATCGCCTGGCGATTCATCGTGTGCGATGTGGCGCCGATGGGGGCGACGAGGTTGTCGCGGGTCTGGTCGAACGTCGCATTCTGGCGGGCTACGGTCTGCGCCTCGGTCGGCGGCGGCGTTTCGGGCGCCTGGAGACGCTTACGTACGGTGCGAACCTTTGGTGGATGCGACGGATGCGCGCGCGGCGGGGCGGTGACCTCGACGCTGGGCAGGGTGGTGGCGGCGCTCGGCGCGTCCGTCTGCGCCGCGGCGGTGCTGTTGAGATAGAAAAGCGTGAGCGTGGCCACGCCTGCGCCCGCGAAGCGGGGTCCTGAAGATACCAACATTGTCCTGATTCCGATCAGGCGCGGCCGAAATCCGGCTTCGACTACGAGCGCCTGCCGCCGACACGCGGCGGATCAATCCTCGAAAGCCCGACGGAGGCTTGCGCGCGCGACGGCGGCAACCCGTAGGGCGGTTCAATCGACGGAGATCAGGAAGCGGGAGGGGCGCGCGGCTGGAACGCGTGGCCGGCCGATTTCAGATGGATGAATTCGGCGTCGGTGGTGCGGTAGAGGAATTCGACCGCCTGCGGCAGATGCAGCAGCGGCGGCGTCGCGAACACGACGGTGCTCGCCATCGAGACCACGGCGCAGATCGCGCAATTGTCGTCGCCCTGCTGGTCGTGGTCGGGCTTGGCCGGTGCCTGCTTCTGGAGCGCTGCACGATCAACGGACGCGATGCCGCTCGCCTGTTGCGACGACTGGAGCAGCGGCGCGGCTTTCGCGAACGAGTGGCTGTGGCCGAAGGTCAGCGCGAACTGCACCAGCATCGCGAAGATCGCGAGCCGGGCGCCGTGCCTGATGTTCGACCGGAACCACTTCATTCGAAAAACGCACCCCGCATCGCGGCGGCCAGTCCCCCCGGCCATCACGATGTTACAATGTAACATCGAGGATCGCAGTGCGCGTGTCAACCGCGGGAGGCGCGACGGCTGTGGCCGGCCTCCCGCTGTGATCTTCATGCAACGGTATGCGTGCGCTCTAGCGCCCTTCGCGCACCCAGGTCGCGGCGAACGCGCCGAGCAGGAGCAGCAGCCCGATCAGCCCGGCGAAGATCGGCAGCACGCCGACGCCCTTCACCACACTGGCATCGCGCATCCTGACCCCCATCCAGCCGTCGCCGTGGAAGACGCTAGCCGAGCGCACCGGCACGACGCGCGGCAGCTCGACGCTCGATCCGTCGACGACGCGCACGGCGTCGCCCCCGGTCGCCTGCGTCAGGGGTTTCAGCGTCTCGGCGGTCGAGGTGACTTCCGAAAATTCCTTCGGATTGGTCGGGCCGACATTGATCAGCGCCTTCAGCGTGCCGTCGGTGGCCTGCCAGAGACCAAGCTCGCTGGCCGGCAGGCTCGCGCGCCATTCGCCAGGGTCGCCGGCGTTCAGCGTCAGGTCGCGCGTCACGCCGGAGGGCGAGGTCACCGTCACCGGCTGCACGCTATCGGACATCGTCTGGCGCACCACGACGAGATCCTTGCCCTGCACCTGAAGGCGCAGCGCTTCCTCGTCGAGATCCGGCTGCTTCATCAGCCAGTGCGACATTCGCCGCAGCAGGTCGAGATGCGGGCCGCCGCCTTCATAGCCGCGCGCCCATAGCCAGATGTGGTCGGAGAGGAGAAGTGCGACGCGTCCCTCGCCGAAGCGCGAAAGGAACAACAGCGGCTTGCCGTCGGCGCCGGTCATCACCGGCGAGCCCGTCGCATTCCTGGTGTCGACGGTGCGGAAGAAGCGGCTCCAATGCGGCGGCTCCGAGTTAGAGCCTTCGAGGCCGCGCGTCACCGGATGGCGCTTACCGGTGTCGGAGAGATGCGCATAGAACGGCTTCTCGGTGACGCCGACCGGCTCGGCCGGCAGCACGGAGTCCAGCGGCGTGCGCCAGATACTGGTGTTCGAGGCATAGTCGGGCCCGGCCGAGACCAGCACCGCGCCACCCGAGCGGACGTAGCGTGCGATGTTGTCGAAATAGGCGATCGGCAGCACGCCCTGGCGGGCATAGCGGTCGAAAATGATCAACTGGAATTCGTTGATCTTCTGCTGGAACAGTTCGCGGGTTGGAAACGCGATCAGCGACAATTCGTTGATTGGGGTGCCGTCCTGCTTCTCCGGCGGACGCAAAATCGTGAAATGCACGAGATCGACGCTGGCGTCGGACTTCAGCAGGTTGCGCCAGGTGCGCTCGCCGGAATGCGGCTCACCGGAGACCAGCAGCACGCGCAGCTTGTCGCGCACGCCGTCAATCGCCACCACGGCGCGGTTGTTGACCGGCGTCAGCTCGTTATCGAGCGGCGAGGCCTCGATCTCGACGATGTTCGGGCCGGCATGCTTGATGTCGACGTCGACGCTTGCGGTCTGGCCGCTCGACAGCGTGCGCTCGTTGATCGTCTCGCCGTCGCGGCGCACCGTGACCTTGGCGCGATCGCCAGTCACGCCCTGGTCGTCGAGCCGGTAGGTGATGGTCTGGGTCTGGCCGACGATGCCGAAGCGCGGCGCGGCTGTGATCGCGATCCGGCGGTCGCGCTCGTTGTTCTGGCCGGTGATCAGCGCGTGCACCGGCGCCTGGAAGCCGAGCGCCGCGGCGTTCGCGGGGATGTCGTGCACGCGGCCGTCGGTGATCAGGAATGCGCCGGCGACGCGGTCGACCGGCACGTCCGACAACGCCGAGGCGAGGGCACCGAACAGTTTCGTGCCGTCGGTCTCGCCGTCGGCCTGTCCGGCCTCGACGACGCGCACCTCGAGGCCTTTGATCCGCTTCAGGCTGTCGACCAGCGCCTCCTGCGCCTGAGCGGCTTCCTTGGTGCGGTTGCCAAAGTTCTGGCTGGGGCTCTTGTCGACGACGACGGCAGCGACCGAGGTGAGGGGATCGCGGTCCTCGCGGGTGAAGGAGGGATTGGCGAGCGCAAGCAGGAACAGCGCGAGTGCGGCGACACGCACCGCCGCGCCACGCGCGCGGGCCAGCAGCAAGAGGACTGCGATGACCACGATCGCGGCGAGCGCGATCCACAGGACGATCGCAGGGACAAGCGGCGTGAACGCGATGCCGTAATTCATGTCGCTCCTATTGTCCGAGCCGCTCGATCAGCGCCGGCGCGTGCACCTGGTCGGCCTTGTAGTTGCCGGTCAGCGTGTACATCACGATATTGACGCCGGCGCGGAAGGCGAATTCGCGCTGACGCGGCTCGCCCGGCGCCATCGGCAGCATCGGCTGGCCATCGGGACGGATCGCCCAGGCTCCCGCGAGATCGTTCGAGGTGATGATGATCGGCGAGACGCCGTCGCCGCCACGCGCCGGGCGCTGTGCGCTGTCGTCCTCTTCCTCGCGCGGCAGGGTCTCGACCCAGGTCTGCCCGGTGTTGAAGCGGCCGGGGAAGTCGCGCAGCAGATAGAAGGTCTTGGTCAGCACGTGCTCGCGCGGCACCGGCTCGAGCTCGGGCACGTCGAGTGAGGACAGGATCTCGCGCAGTGCCTGCATGCCGGGTGTCTGCGAGGCGCCGTTCTCGCCGGGCGATGCTTCGACGGCGTCGCGGGTGTCGAAGATCACCGTGCCGCCCTGCTTCATATAGGCGTCGATCTTGTTGATGGCGTCCTGCGGCGGCTTCGGCGCGCCGGGAACGATCGGCCAGTAGATCAGCGGGAAGAAAGCGAGCTCGTCACGCGCCGGATCGACGCCGACGGGATCGCCGGCCTCGAGCGCGGTGCGCTGCGCCAGGAACAGCGTCAGCCCGGACAAGCCGGCTTTCACGATGGAGTCGACGTCGGCATTGCCCGTGACGACGTAGGCAAGGCGTGTCTGCGACACCGCTTTCATCGCAAAATCGTCGGTAGCGCTGTCGGCCCGCGATGGTGCGGGCGACGTGAGGCTGGCGAGCACCAGTCCGATCGCGAGCACGGCGGGCGCCGCGCGCCGGCGCAGGAGCGCGGCGAGGCCGCCGCCGAGCAGGGCGACGATGATGGCGTCGATCAGGAACAGCGCGAGCGAGCTCGAGAGCAGCCAGCCGCGCAGGTCGCGCGGCTCGGCGTTGGTATAGGTCGCGTGCCGGGCACGCAGGCTCGCGGTGTTGAGCGGGGCGATGCGGTCGGCGGCGGCGAGCGTGTTCACGGCCAGTGGTCCCTCGGCCGGGCCGTAGAAGCCGGGCGGATGATCTGATGTGGCGCGGTCGCGGTAATCGGCCGACAACGGCTTGGCGGTCGCCGGTGGCGGACCGAAGGCACCAAAGCCGTCGAGGATGTGCAGCGGCGCCACCGTCTCGGTGCTGGCTTCACCGGCAACGCCGGCGCCTGGTTTGGAGGTGTAGCCGGACATGTCGACGATCCGCCTCAGCATTTCGACAAATGTGCCCGACATCGGCAGATCGGACCAGCGCATGTCGGCGCTGACGTGGAACAGGCTTACGATTCCCTTGCCGCGATGCTCGCCCGTGACGAGCGGCGTGCCGTCTTCGAGCGAGGCCCAGCTCTTGGTCGCAAGCACTGCGTCCGGCTCCGCGAGCACCTGACGGCTCACGGTGACGTCCTTCGGCACAGGTACGCCGGCGAACGGTCCGTCCGCGGTGAAGGCCGCGAGATGCTGCGGCTTCTCCCAGGTCAGGCTGCCGCCGAGCGTGCGGCCGCCCTTGCGCAGCTTCACCGGCACGAGGTCGTCCTCGGCCTGCGCGAGGCGGGGACCTGCGAAGCGCACCAGCACGCCACCCTGATCGACCCAGGCGTTGAGGCGCTCGCGGATTTCGGGTGCGATGGTGCCGACATCGGCCAGGATGATCATCGGCAGCTTCTGGTCGAGAAATTGCGTGATGCCCTGCTGCGGCGCGCCCTTGTCGGCGAGACGCACATCGGCGAACGGCGCCAGCGCGCGGGTGAGATAGAAGGTCGGCGCCAACAATGGCTGCGCAGTCTCGCTGGTTGCGCCGGAGACGATGCCGATGGCGCGGCGGCGCCAGCGCTTGTCGAGCAGTTGCACGGCGCCCGCGGAACGCTCGCCGGAGATCTCGAGCCGGGTGATGTCGTTGCGCAGCTCGACCGGAAGGTCGAACGACGCCTCAGTCTCTTTGTCCTGCGGGGCGAAGATGTAGCGGGCTTCGCCGATCGGCGATCCCTTCTGGTCCAGCGCGCGCACGGAGCCGGCGGCAATGCCGCTGTCGGTACGTAGCACCTTCACGACCATCTTGGCGGCTGCGTTCTCGGCTGCGACCAGCGCCAGCGGCGAGGGCGTGCCGCCTTCAAACACCGTCAAGCTGCGGTCTCCAATCGTCTTGGTCAGGCCTTGCAGGAATTCCTCGCCGCGTCCGGTATCGACACCGTCCGAGAGCCAGGCGATCTCGCAATCGCCGGTTGCCTTGAGGAAACGATCGATCGCGGTGAGAGTTTCAACGCGCTCGATGGAATAGGGTTTTGGTGTGAGTTGCCGCAGCGCAACGCGCGCTGCGCCTGCCTGCATCAGCGTGATGTCGCGGTTCGGCTCTGAGAGCGGCACCAGCGCGATGGCGCGGCGGTCGCTGTCGGCATTCGCGATCAGCTCGTCGGCGGCCTTGATCCGCGCATCCCAGTTCGAGGCCGCGCTCCAGCCGTCGTCGAACATGATCATCAGCGGCGCCTTGCTGCCGGCAAGGCCGGTCTGCGGATTCCAGATCGGGCCGGCGGCGGCGAAGATCACCAGCGCCGCGGCGAGCAGACGCAGCGCAGTGAGCCACCAGGGCGTGCGCGAGGGCGTCTCCTCCTTCGGCGCGATGTCGAACAACAGGCGTGTCGGCGGGAATTCGACGCGGCGCGGCCGCGGCGGCATCACGCGCAGCAGCCACCACAGCACCGGCAGGCTGACGAGCCCGATCAGGAGCAGCGGTTCGGTGAAGGCGAGCGGCAGGCTTCCGATCATGCGGCGGGCCCCGCTTTGACGGTGGTGGAGCGCGCGCCCGATTTGCTGACCTGCATGCCGGCATGCAGGAACAACAGCAGTTCGGCGGCGGAGCGATCGGTGACGTGGGTGGCGAACAGCCAGTCGAGCTTGTTGGTCTCGTCGCGGATCTGGTCGCGATGCAGCGCGAGCCGCGCGGTGTAGTCCTGGGCCCAGCTTTCGGCGCGCCCTGCCGTGA
>NZ_JBANBJ010000088.1:0-35129 GCF_059803515.1 Bradyrhizobium sp. UFLA05-125
AAGACACCAAAGGGATTTGCCGAGGCCCAGACCCAAACCATTCGATCACCGAATTAGTGAACTTGCACAGCAATGACCGAACAGTCAATCGATCCGCATCAGGCGGAGGGGAGGAAATTTTGATGAACATGCAGGCCCGCGATTTCATTGCCGTCGACCGATGGCGCGGCAAGGCGTTCCTGGGGGAATGGAGTACCACTGATGGCGGTGTGATAGAGATCAGCAATCCGGCGACCCGCGCGGTGCTTGGTTCGGTCGGCATCGCCGATCCGAGGGACATCGCCAGGGCCGCGCGCGAAGCGCGCCAGGTGCAGCCGGCATGGGCTGCGAAGCCGCCCCAGGAGCGCGCGGCGATCCTCAACAAAGCCGCTGATCTGCTCGAGCACAACGGCGAGGAGCTGATCGGCTGGATCATGCGCGAGAGCGGCTCAATCCAGTCCAAGGCCGCGATCGAGATCGGGCATGGAGCGGCTTTCGTGCGCCATGCGGCGGTGATTGCGATCGAGCCCAATTGGATCGTGCTTCCGTCGATGGAGCCGGGGCGATTGAATACCGCGAAGCGCGTACCCCATGGCGTTGTTGGCGTGATCTCGCCGTTCAACTTCCCGCTGGTCCTTTCCATCCGCGCCATTGCCGCCGCGCTGGCGGTAGGCAACGCCGTAGTGCATAAGCCGGATCCACGCACCGCGGTCTCCGGCGGCATCATCATCGCCCGCATCTTCGAGGACGCGGGTCTGCCCAGAGGCGTGCTGCAAGTCGTGCCGGGCGGTGCGGCCGCGGGCGAGGCGATGTCCGCCGATCCCAACATCGCGATGATCTCCTTTACCGGATCGGCGAAGGGCGGCAGCAAGGTCGGCGAGGTCGCCGGCCGTCATCTCAAGAAAGTCCAGCTCGAACTCGGCGGCAAGAACTCGCTGATCGTGCTCGACGATGCCGATGTCGACGTCGCGGCCTCCAATGCTGCCTGGGGTGCGTTCCTGCATCAGGGGCAGATTTGCATGTCGACCGGCCTCGTGCTCGTACAGGCGAGCATCGCTGACGCGCTGGCGACGAAGGTTGCCGAGAAGGCGCGACATTTGCCCGCGGGCGATCCATCGTCGGGCCAGGTTGCGCTCGGTCCCATCATCAGCGACGCGCAGGTGGCGAAGATCCAGGCAATTGTCGACGATGCGGTGGCGAACGGCGCGCGGCTGCTGGCCGGCGGTCGCCACGACGGACGGTATTACGAGGCAACCGTGGTAGCCGGCGTGAAACCCGGCATGCGCGCGTTCGAGGAGGAGATCTTCGGGCCCGTCGCGTGCCTCGTCAGCTTCGCGACCGACGATGAAGCAGTTGAGCTTGCCAACCGCTCCGACTATGGCCTCGCCGCCGGCGTGATTTCCGGTTCGCTTCCACGCGCGCGCGCTGTGGGCGATCGCCTCGCCGTTGGCCAGCTCCACATCAATGACCAGACAGTCAATGGCGGGCCGTTCGCGCCCTTCGGCGGGCGCGGTCGTTCCGGCAACGGCAGCCGCATCAGCGGTCCTGCGATCTGGGAAGAGTTTACGCAATGGATGTGGACCTCGGAGAAGCCGCAGGCGACTCCCTATCCGTTCTGATCCGCCGCACCTCGTGCAGCTTCCCGCGCCCGCGCGCTAGAGCATGATCCGGACCCGAAGGGCCGCGTTAGCGCAAAGCGTGCAGCGGCTTTCCCTCGTGACAAACGCGGAGCGCGTTTGTGCGGAGATCACTCAAACAATGACCTTAAAGCGCGATGACGATTCATCCCAATCCATCGCGCTT
The DNA here is from genome assembly GCF_059803515.1 of Bradyrhizobium sp. UFLA05-125. Lineage (NCBI taxonomy): Bacteria > Pseudomonadati > Pseudomonadota > Alphaproteobacteria > Hyphomicrobiales > Nitrobacteraceae > Bradyrhizobium > Bradyrhizobium sp. UFLA05-125. The sequence continues at coordinate 1,783 of NZ_JBANBJ010000088.1, forward strand.
TAGGAGCCTCCCACCTTTCAATCCCTCACCTCTGGAGACCAAGATGAAGATCCGCGCCGCCGTCGCACGCGAAAAGGGGGCACCGCTGAGCCTTGAAACCATTGACCTCGAGGCCCCGCGCCCGAACGAGATTCTCGTCAAAGTAAAGGCCACGGGAGTCTGTCACACCGATATTGTCGTCCGCGATGGCATGCTGCCGACGCCGCTACCTGTCGTGCTCGGTCACGAAGGTGCGGGCGTCGTCGAAGCGGTCGGCGCTGAGATCACCAAGGTGAAACCCGGCGATCGCGTGGTGATGACCTTTAATTCCTGCGGCGCGTGCCCTAGCTGCCAGGACCACGCGATCAGCTATTGCCATGAATTTTTCCCGCGCAACTTCTTCGCAGCGCGCGCGGATGGATCCAGCGCGCTGTCGGCGCACGGCGCGCCGATCAACGGCAACTTCTTTGGCCAGTCGTCATTCGCGACTTTTGCGCTTTGCCACGACGTCAATGTCGTGAAAGTCACTTCCAATGTCCCGCTCGAGCTGCTTGGACCGCTCGGTTGCGGCGTGCAGACTGGCGCCGGCGCGGTGATCAACGCGCTGAAGGTTTCCGCCGGAAAATCCTTCGCGGTGTTCGGATCCGGATCGGTCGGATTGTCAGCGCTGATGGCGGCGCACGTGGTAGGCGCCACCACCATCATCGCGATCGATGTCAACCCGGCAAGGCTCGAGATCGCGAAGTCGCTCGGGGCCACCCACGTGATCGATCCGCGCCAAACCAATGTGGTCGAGGCGGTCATGCGGATCACCGGCACTGGTCTGAATTTCGCCCTCGACACAACCGGACTGCCTGCGGTGATCCGCAACGCCGTGGAGAGCCTTGGCCCGCGCGGCAGCTGCGGCATTCTCGGCGCATCTGCGCCGGATGCGGAGATCGTGCTCAACGAGACGCATTTCATGAGCGCCGGCCGCCGCTTGATTGGCATCGTCGAGGGCGACTCCAATCCCGCTGTCTTCATTCCGTCGCTGATCGATCTCTACCGCAGCGGCCGTTTCCCATTCGACAAGCTCGTCAAGTTCTATACGCTCGATGAGATCAACACTGCGATCCATGATTCCGAGACCGGCGCCGTCATCAAACCGATCGTGCTGATGAACTGAACGCAAGGTCATTTGTCGCGGCGAGGAGGCGAGCCTAGCTCCTCGGCCGTCGGGCCCAGTTCCAAAAGGGCCTTTTCGACCTCATAACTGCGGATTTCTGCTAGTCTGAACGCTCCAAAAAGGCATTTTCGTTGCATTTTCTCGCCATTCGGAGGATTTTCGCCATCGCATAGGATCTTGACGGCGAAATTCATCTCAAAGTGGCCGGTTATGCGATACGACCGAATAGACGCGCGCATCCTCGAGATCGTGCAAAAGAACAACCGCCTGACCTCAGATGTCATCGGCGAAATGGCCGGACTTTCTGCCACCGCATGTCAACGACCACTGAAGAGGCTCCGTTCAGAAGGCATTATTGAAGCTGATGTCTCAATCCTATCGCCGAAGGCGGTAGGACAACCGATTCGGATGCTTGTGCTGGTGACCCTGGAACGGGAGCGTTCAGACATAATTGATAAGTTCAAGAAGGCCATCAAATCGTCCGTTCAAGTCGTCAATGGATTTTACGTCACAGGCGACGCCGACTTTGTTCTCTACGTTACCGCGGGCACCATGGAAGAATATGAGCAGTTCACGCGGCGGTTCTTCTATGAGAATACGGACATCAAGGGCTTTAAAACGATGGTCATAATAGACCGCGTAAAGGCGGGCTTCGCCATTCCTGTTGAGGAGCCGCCTGAGGATTGACAGGGTATCGCAGCCCACGAATCTTTGACGCTGCAGTAACAAATGGGCTCGCAATCCCAGGATCCGCTGCGACTCCGGGCAGCTCGAGACCATGGGACTCAATAAGATGCCGAGATGCCCAATTTGATTGCATTGTCCTTGAGGCCTCGTTCTCCTTGCGCGCGCTTCGACAGCACACCCTGATTTTGTCTGAGGAGTGCCGAATAGACTGTTCAGCCGTGCGGTCCGGTATGTCGATCATGTTCTCGATGCCGGCGCGGAACGTATCAAAGCCGACAAGGAAAGTGACTTCGTTGGCAATATCCCATTCTATTTTCTGACGAACGCACGCGCACAGAAACTTCCCTGCCGCGTCGCATCGAAGAACCAGTAGAAGTCTGCCGTATCGTTGAGACCCTGGACGTTGCCACTTGGCGTCGCCTCCCACCGGACGCAAGAAAGCAGCCCGGCCGAATAGCTCTCAAGCACGGCGATCCGATCGAGAATGGCCGAAGACCGCCGGGTTGGACACCCGACGTGCCAGAACCTAATGCATCAGATAGCGATGAATGCGCCCGTTTGCACAGCGAGACCCTTGCCAACAAAACATCATAGAGATCAACCTTCGGAGGGGCCGGTTCACATGGGAAGTCGCTGGGCAACACTGCGCGCTCTCGGCCCGATCAGAAGATGGGGAAAGGAGCCGGCGATCGAATCCACCTGGTATAAGAAGCAGGCACGATGCCGGAAATACATCGAACTCATCCTTGAATTTTGGCTTCCAATAGGTTCTAAGCTCGTTACTCCTTCATAACCTCCGCATGAACAGGAAGCAATTTGTGCGTTTTTGCCGTACGCGAACGAGAGTCACGGAGCCGGCGTATTACACGCATTTGAATTGTTCTGTGCCTTTCAAAGGAAACCAGCATGGCTAAAATGACCAAGAACCAGCTAATTGATGCAATTGCGCAGGGAACGCAGATTTCCAAGGCTGACGTAAAGGCAGTCATCGAGCAGATGGCGACTGTAGGCTACAATGAGTTGAACCAGTCCGGTGAGTTCGTCATTCCCGGTTTCGTCAAAATGTCAGTCGTGAACAAACCTGCTACCGAAGCTCGCAGCGGAGTTAATCCCTTCACTAAGGAGCCGATGGAATTCGCGGCCAAGCCGGCCAGCAAATCGGTTAAGGCGTCACCGCTCAAGGTTGCTAAAGACGCAGTCGCGATGTGATGTAGCCCCCGCTCTCTTTGGATAGCCATCATCTCGAGTCACTGGCTTCAGGACGGGGCGCAGTACCGCCGAGTGCTGTTGAAGAGGCGAGTGGTCTACAGATGAAGGTGCTCGACACATGGGGGTCTTACTCCGATCTTACAATGCTACTTGAGCAAGACCCGTCGCGGTTCTCAATCACCACCGACTTTGTACTCAACCAACTTCACGCCCTCATTCGCGTTCCATTTGAGCTGCTGAGCGACTACTGCGGGACTATGATCGGGTGAACCCTGGCAGAACGCTCGTCAAAGAGCTTCGCGATGCAGACCGGTACGAATATGCCCGTGCCATCCGAAACACGGTATCGCACAATTTCCGCCTCGATTTCTCTCGGTACAAGCCACAGCAGTTTCCGATTACGTAGCGAGGCATCTCCTTGACCGCTGACCTGCACGGCAAGGCGATTACCTACGAGTCATGCCGGCACAAAATCCGGCTATGAGCTCTTCGTTGCGATGCGTGGGTCTGCCGAGGCTTTGCCAGAATAAAGATCTGGCCAGGTTCACGACCGCGCGAAAGCGATGAGCGGGCCGAGATCATGATTGTCGGCAGCCTGAAGAGCTGCGATGTAAGTCGCGCGTGCGGTGCCGGCAGACCGCAAGTCCGCGCCGCCCCATGTGAAGCGTTGGCGGCCAAGCTGCGTGACCATCACGTCGGCGGCCAGTCGTGACCAGCGGCCGTTGCCGTTTGGAAATGGATGCACGGATACCAGGCGGTGATGGAACCGAACGGCAAGTTCGTCCGGCGGATGGGTGTTGTTCTCGACCCAATATCGCGCGTCATCCAGCACTTGGTGCAGGGAGACTTCAATCAGGTTGGGCGCGACGCCGAGATTGCGCTCCGTTGTCCGGAATTTGCCGGCCCAACGCCAGACACGTTCGAACATACGCCGGTGCAAGCTCCTGAGAAAACTCTCCCGCATCACAACCTTCCGGCGGCCCAAAGCCCAGCGGTTTGCTGTCGCAATATTCTGCTGCTCGAGTTCGTTCAGTTCGCTGCGTAAGGTGATGTGGGTTGGAATAAGATCCTCACGCTCCGCTGGCGACAGTGGTGTCGCATGACCGTCGGCGGCATGTAGATCGGTCATTCGTCATCCCAGAGACGCGCGGGGCGTTGCAGCAAATCCTCAATTGCCTGCTCGCGGAGGGCCCGAGCGGCCTTCTTGTCTTTCACGGCCTGATCTTCCAACCGCATGGTTTGCTCGACGGCTTTCGACAGTCGTTCCGCAATCTCTTCGGCTCGCTTCGTTACAACTTCTGCGAGGGGGCGTTCGGGAACAAGCACGTAAACCAACCGGCAACCAAGGGCTTCGGCCGCGCGCTGGAGTGTGTTGAGTGTTACACTGCCGCTTTGCTCGGATTTTTCAAGTTCCACGATGCGCGGCTGGGATACGCCGAGTCGTTTCCCATATTGGGCTGTCGTCATGCCTAGCGCGTCCCGGATAGCGCGAATCCAGCCTTTTGGCGGGCGCTGAAAGCTCGCGAGGGGGCGCAGGCTCGAGAAGCGTTTGTCCAGGTGGCGGATGGCATCTTTCATTCGATAAGGTATAGCATATCATTCATGGGGAATAAATAAGAACTATCTTATATTTTTAGGCCAACTAAATAAGCTATATCTTATTGATCTTTTTAAGGTCCATCGAGGGAGCTCTTCCCACCCATCCGGTGCAGCTCCCAGTTGCGATTGTTCTTGAAATGTTCTGGTGTGCATCTGTTACGTAGACGTCGTTGTCGCGATTATCTAGCTCTTGAGAGGGCGAATTTCTTCTCGATCTCGGCGCTTCGGCTGACGATCGCCAAGGCCTCAGAGTACGGCGCGAGTGAACCGTTGGTCCGGATGCGGCTCAACGTCACCGGCGCCTACCAGCGGGTGGCAAACCGTCGCCGTTATGCCTGAACTTTGGGAGCAGGCAAACGGCGGCCTGATTAGGCGGGCGCTACGCAGCCGCTGGCGGTGCGGCCCGGGTGAATCATCGACCTTGCCATCCAGTTCGAAGAAGTTCGCCGCGGTGTCGCGGAGCTCCTGGCCCCAGAAGGCCGCCTCGACCTTAAAGCCACGGTCGATCAGTTTTGCGACGACCGGCACATAGTCCGAGTCCCGAGCAACCAGCAGGATATCGTCGTGGCCCGTGTCGATGACGTTGAACGGGTCATCCATCATGGCCGTCGCGATGGCCACGTCGACCTTCTTCTCCTTGTTCCCGGCGTTCATATTGTAGACTTGGGTCTTGAACCCGGCCTTGCCGACCATCTTCCAGAACGAGTCGCCGGGAGGCGGCGATCCCCACAGCTTGGCCACCGTGTCCTCGCCGCTGACGAATTTGTAAAGCTTCCCGTAGTCCAGCACCCAGCCGTGATCGACGACGCCCTTGTTCACGGCCTCAACGTTGTTCTTCTTGACGGCCGAGACGCGGGAGCCTTCGATGTAGAGGTTAGAATTGTCGACGTAGGTGTAGGTGATCATGCGGACGCTTCTCCAATGAGGATCGTAAGAAAATGATCAAAATAATGATTTTGGAAAATAATGACTCCGCGCGAGCGGGACTGTCGCACCAGGCTTCGCCCAGCAAGATAAAGCCGCATTCGCGTTCCCCGAGATCATGCAGGATATTGTGCAGGTCGCGGCTAGAGCGGGCCAGCCGGTCCAGCTTGGTCACCACAACGGGCATCGCCTTGGAGTAGCACTCGTTATAGGCGACCATCTTGCCCGACGCACGTCGCGCCCGCGATCTCGCATCTTTCGATCAGGAATGGTCAATGGGAATGAACTCAGCCGGCGAAATGACTCCCCGGACAGGGTTCGCCGAAAGCCCCGACGAAAGCGCTCGGCGATTTCCAACGCCTCTTCTACTTTAGCCAGATTGGTCACGATCAGCGCAAATTCGTCCCCGCCGATCCGCGCGACATTATCGGTCTCACGCGCGCATCGCTGCAGTCCCGCTGCGGCCTGAATGAGAAGCTCATCTCCTGCGGGATGGCCGAATTTGTCGTTCACTTCCTTAAAGCGATCGAGATCAAGGAGAAAAACCGCGAATTCCTCGCCCGAGCGAGCCAACCGGTTGAGGGCAGCTTCGAAGCTTTCGTTGAAGGCGAAACGGTTCGGCAACTGGTGAGGGGATCCCACCGGACCCTCCTTTCGGCTTCCAATTGAGCAATGGTGCGTTTCGTGAATTCGAAAGAATTGGCAAAAACGCCGCGCAGAAGCACGAAGCCATAGGCCACAACTAGGATAGCGACGAGCAGATAGACGAAATCACCATTTCCGCCAAGGCAGATTGCCGTACCCACAAAAATCGGAGCCGTGAATGCAACCGCCGTCACCGGAATCGTAGCGAAGGCGAATGCTCCGCCCGCGAGCATCCCGGAGCAAAGACATGTGATCACGAGTTGGCCGCCATTCGAGGCGTCGGCGAAGAAAGCCACCGGAACGACCGCTCAGGCGGACCCAAGAACGAGCGCATTTCGCACCAGCCGATGCATGGCCCGTCGGGAGACGAACTGCGGCTTCATAATCCGTCGAGATAAACGCGCCTTCAGGCCTATCGATAACGCGCCACAAACCACGGCAGCTGCCCAGATCAGGGCATAGTTTCGGTTGGGCGAGTGCCAGAGAGCAATCACGAGCACCGTCGCATTGCAAGCGTTGGCCAGCATTATTCCCAGCGAATAACCAAGCACGAGAGAGAGCTGCTCTGCGCGAATGTGCCCTGGCCTCATCCGTCGCAGGGCCGCCTAAAGCCGCCAGATCCCCCGAATAGCTTCGAGAAATACGAGCTCAGAAATGTCCTCATCTGGGACCCCCGCAGGACTGGCTTAAACGTTGCCGCCAGTGCTGGAAGGTCGCGGCAAACATTTGAGAAAAGATAAATTCTTGAAGTTCGCCACGTCCGGCGCGGCAGGGGGGCCAATTTATTATTTAGCGCTGGCTACGGCGGGCCCGAGAGCTGGGTCGGCCCCCGTGTCCTCTATCACCGCAAACGCGGGAGCACAGTTCTGTACGTTGCGTACTGACCTGCGCCTTCAATCGACCGCCGAATTCGCTGGCCGCCAATTAGACGGTGGGGCGGTGTGACCGACAGTGCTCTACGAAGATGAGATGCGCGAACGCATCGTAAGTTACGGCGCCTGTTCCGACGATTTTTCTCTGCGATGAGGTCGCTATGACGCAGCTTGTGCGCGACACCTTGCCGCTTTCCCGCGCCATATCCGACAAAACGAAGCAATCCTGCGGGTTCGCCGTAAGAAGCGCACGATACGACGCAAAGGCCGATGTGTTTCGAGACCAGCCCCTCAGAACAAGTCTGGCCCGGATGAATTTTAAGGGCATTGTCGAAGTTAACACTAACTCCGCTCTGTCGGCGCGGCGGACAACGCGGTCCTTGTTAGAGCGGTCTAGATGATGGATTGCAGTGCCGCTCGCACTCAATCTGGAAGTGAAATGTGACGATTATCCTAACCCTGCTAGGGAGCGCAATCATCGGACTGGCGACGGGTCTGTTCTTACGGGTCTGGGCGATGGTCCTGGTGTCTCCGGCGACCGCGGTCATCGCCGCGATTATTCTTCAGGCCTCCGGCTTTGGCTTCTTTGCTGGCGTGTCCGTCGTCGTCGTATGCCTCATCGTCGGCCAGATCGCCTATCTGCTGGCAGCGTTCTGCGTGCATAAGGGAGACATCTCAGTTCAGGATGAAATCTACGGCGATCCAGGCGAACACAGCCATCAGGATGTCCGCGACAAGCACCAGTAGCGCAAGGCCCGTCCAGGGCGGCAGTTTTCGACGCAGCCGGAGGGTTTTTCGCCGTGTCAGCAGATGGCCCACTAAGAACGGAGGTGCGTACCCGACAGCAATGCCAGCCGCACTTTTTTGAAACACCATGGATCTCATTGCGGCACACCTTTCAATGCTAATGGTCGGTTTACCGTTTCATCAGCAAGAGCAGTGCCAGTGCGAAGCATGGGCGGCAGCGGCGCGGCGGAGCGGAAATGACAGCGTTGGAAGTGTGGCACGCAATCTATCGGGGCGCCTAACAGTGGGCATCAATTGAAGGCGCGCACGATTCGCTGCCAAGCCGGCGGCCCGCAGCACCGGGGAACAGGAAGTTGACTGGTGGCTGTAAACCTAACACATCACGGCCGTGCGCCCGAGCGCGTAACCTTGAGCCGTTACCTTAACTTCAGCACGATGTTGCAGATCCCGACACGATCCGCATTCTAGCTGACGCTCGCCGTCTGACGAATTGCCGCCAGAATTTCAAGGCTAGCACGAGCCGCCGGCGATATTGGCTGGAAAAACCGGCGGCTCACTCCGACAGCACCGTTCCAACGCCGCCCGTGCTAACGGAACTTGTGCTGAAGCCGGATTCCGGCGCACTTCTTAAGACGCGCGATGATTCACGGCGTGGGCAACAGAGATTTTGTCGATTACTCGCAGTGTGCGTGTAGTACGGTCACTCTGATCGCTTTACGTGGGCATGGAGATCACTAACGGCAGTGTATTTGGTCACTTGGGATTTGAATAAACACAAGGCGAACTACGCGCAGTCTCGACAGAATCTGATCGATCATATTTAAAGCTACAGTCACATTAAGGATGAGGGCTTGGATCCTTCAAGCGGCCTCGACAGCTGAGGCGCTAGACGCTGACATCCGGCGACACATGGGCAAAAACGACAGGCTCATTGTCGCGAGACTGGTGAACGATCAGCTCACGGCTTGTTGTGTAAGAGGTCTGTGGATCAAGCCTCGCATTAACTGAAGGCACAACGCCCCAGGCGCAAGCCCGAGTCGCAATGTAAAGCAAAAAAAATGGGTTCATGGGACGGACTTAGCCTTGGCCAGTTCTTGGCTCGAGTGGGGTTTTCAGTCGCTATCACGGCCGCCGTTGTCGTCGGGACTTTCCTCGCAATCCGATATATGGCGGGCTTTTATCGATGATCAGGGCCGGGCGCGGTGCTCAAGCATTGCAGCCCGCGAGGCGTATGCGCGGGCAGCCTATGGGGCGCCGCGGGGCGAGATCGAGATCGCGCTGGCGCAGATCTGGGCCGAGCTTCTGGGCCTGCAGCGCGTCGGCCGGCACGACAACTTCTTCGAACTGGGCGGGCATTCACTGCTGGCACTGCGAGTGCTTGAGCAAACTCCGGCGGCGGGGTTTTACTCTCGAACTTTCAGCGCATATCGCGAGTCCTCGCCTCGACCAGTGCGCCGAGAAAGTAAGCTCGCGATCGAAGGACGATCGAAAACCTGCGGGCCAACTCATTGCTCTTCGACTCGCCAAGAGTCGGCCACTTATCCTCTGTCACGCGCGTGGCGGAGGCCTGAGCATCTATGATGACCTCGTGCGGGCGTTGCCACCTACGCAAACGATCTATGGTATTCATGCCCTAAACTTCGGTCACGAACTCGCGAGGGTGCGTTCGATTGACGAGATAGCTGAAGTCTATGCTCGGGCCATTCTTCCAGTGCTACCGGACATGGCTTGTACGCTCGCCGGATGGTCTTTTGGCGGTGTGCTCGCCCACGCCGTCGCTGGCGTACTTATTTCGGCAACGTGAGGGTCGATTTTGTGGCTATGATCAATAGTGCCTATCCGTCGGTCCTAGAACCGCCTCTTAGTCTCTCCACGACCAGGAATGGTCCGAATTCCTTGTATTCCTTGCGGAGGAGGTCGCCTCAATACGGTGCAACGACCGAAATTCGGCCAGCTGACTTCGCAGCGCTTGCTGATCTTCTTTTGGGTGCATGGAAAATTGGAGCATCCGCGCTTGAGGAAATCTTCCAAGTGTTCGTTCGCCATATTCGCGCGGGCAGACTCTACGTACCCAAGAAGGTTTCAGCGCTCGGCGTCTCCTACAGTCAAAACTCCGCACACACAGCAACTTCATGGCGCGCCGTCTTCGATAGCGTCATTGAAGCGCTGCCTCTTCCTGGCGACCATCGCTCGCTCTTGAAGCATCCAAACGTAGTTATCCTTGCGAAGGACCTCTCAAATCGCGTGTTCCGCGACGCTATTCTCCATTCGCCCGCCGTTGAACAAAGTTTCAAATGACACACCGTTTCATGTCCTACATCAATAGATCGGATCTCCTTTGGATCAGGAAACAATGCAAGCCGCTAGCTAATTCGATCGGGTAACCCACTTGCGCAGGCCACATATAGTGCGAAACCCGTCCGCAGAGTAGCAGCGCATGGATGGCCGAAAGGCCTGCATCATCTCTGCCAGTGCATGTCCTGGACCAAGATCCAGCACCCCGGTCACGCCCAGTTCTGCCAGAGCTTCCAGGGTCGCGGACCAGTCGATGGCGCGTGCGACCTGGCACGCCAGTTTTGCTGTGGCGCCAGCAACGGAGAAGATGCGTTCGCCGTCACCTCCGGCAAGCAGGACTCGCTGGCTCGCAACGGCCGAACGCCTGCTGGCGTCGAGCGCCTGTTGCAGGGGGGCGCAGGCCCGCTCGAGCCTTGTCGTATGCGAAGCGATTTTCACGGCGAGAAGGCCCGTGCGCGCGCCTTCCTTGGCGGCGTCATTGCAGAGATCGATTACATCCCGCTCTGCGCCTCCGATCACGAAAAGGAGGTTGGGGTTCTTTATTGCGATCTCGCAGCGATATGTCTCGAGCAGCTGTTCGAGCGTGGCCCGATCGAGGTCGCGGACGTAGCCCAGTTGGCCATCGGGGCCGGCCACACTTTCCATGACTCGGGCGCGAATATCCGTCAGTCGCAAGGCGTCATCGGCCGTCCAGATTCCTGCGATGCTCCACGCCGCCATCTCGCCAACGCTGTAGCCAGTGACGGCTGTCCGTTCGACCAGGAGGTCGGCAATGCAGGCGTGGACCGCGAGAGCCGACGTGACGGTCAAGATCTGGCTGGCGTGATTGGCGGACAGTTCGTCCGCGCTTCGCGTCCTGATGAACTGCCGCGGATCCTCACCGAGAAGAGCGCTTGCTGCGACGAAGACTGGTTCCGCGGCAGGCCGATCGGCGACCAGATCGAAGATCTTGTCCGAAAGGGTTCCTTGTCCGCCGCAGAGCAGTGCAAGCATCAGGCCTCCAGCCGATCGACGAAGAGGGCCATCGCGAGCAGATCTGCGGAGCCGCCGGGACTCAGATTGCGCGCCACGAACGCTCGATGAATATCGAGGGCGCGCCTGCGCCATCCCACGGCGCCGACGCCGCCGGCGGCAAGGAACGGAGAAGCGCTGGCTTGTGCGAAGTGCAATCCCTCTGGCCCGCCCCGATACAGGAGGTTGGTATCGGTGACATCGGCGATCAGCGTCATGCATGTCTGAATTCGGACTGCTTCCTCGTCATGTGCCGCAAGCTTGCGCGCCGCATGCAGCGCGGGCAGGGCGATTTCATAGACCGACGGAAAGCCATGGGCGGCTTCTGCTCTGGCGCCGCCGGCGCCATAGCGCCGCGAGACCATGGCGCCATGGCTACGAAGCGATGCGGGGCCGGACAGAATGTCTTCGCCCCAACGCTCCGAAACCAGCCTGCCGAGTGACTTGCGAATGCCGACGGCGTTGCGATATCCGGCCGCGGCGCAAAGCAGACCCAGTCCGAAGATCGCGCCCCGGTGCGTGTTGATGCCGCAGGTCGCAGCTAACATCGCGCGCTCGGCGGCAACGCCGATCGCACGCAACCGGCTCATGCCGGCCCCCTCGGAACCCGCGATCGCCAGATCGCGGAAGAATGGCGTCAGGGTCTCGGCACTTCGGCAGAGCAACTCAGCGTCCATGTCACTGTGAGCGCCGTTGTCGACGTGGCTGACGAGTCCCGGTTTCGGATGGGTCTCGACTTCGAGCTTCAGGCAGAGCGACGCAAGATGACCGAGCCGCTGCGCGCGATGCCCGCTTTCTGGCGCCGATTGCCATCTCGGTGCAACGTTCATGACATCCTACCGGACAGAAATGCTGCGCGCGTCGTGCTCTTGACGCCGGCGGGTCCCTTCACGAGGATTTCGTCCTCGTCAGCGCCGGTCAGCTCGCGCCATTGCACGCCTCCGGCGTGACCGACGATCTCGCCATCGAGCCGCATGGGCGCCTGGTTCGCGATACGGGCGATCTCGGACGGCAGGTTCCTGGCTTGCTTTGCCGATGACAGCGGCCAGAGCAGATCGAGATCCGAACCATCCGAGAGATAGGGGAGGCCAGTGAGATGCTGCCACGCGAGGCTGCCGAAGGTGCGGGTCTCCGGCATAAGATCAAGGAGCAGGTCGATCGTATCGCGCCAGCGTGCAGGCGCCGCTGCGGCCGCATCGGCCAAGGATGGCGGCGGGGCGGATGCGATGATGTCGCCGGGCGCGAGCGCGAGTGCGATGCGCAGTTTGCCGTAACTCGGCGGCAGCGGCAGGCCGAGCGGAATCATGTCAGCGGCATCGCTGCAAGCTGGTCGGCGAACGATGAGGGGACGACCCGCGCGAGCCCAGCCTTCGATGATTGGCTCGCTGGCAAGTCCGGGATATTGGTTCATCGCGGCGCTCCACCCGGCTGCCGAGGCCTTCACCATGGTATGGCGCTCGAGAAGCTCAGCCATGTTGCGACCCCTGATATGAAGCCGTTGCGTGTGCGACGACGCGATCCGCGATCTCGGCCGCTTTCTGCCGTCCGCCACGCTCGGCGCCAAGGCGAGCGCGATCGTCTTGTGCTGCCGGCCGTTCCAGTACGGCCGCAAGCTGCGGCGCCAAGGGTGCACCTTCGTCAAAGACGACGTGGATGCCGCCGGTCTTCACCATGTTCTCGAGCCCGGGCGCGAACACCGGCGTCGCTTTCGCCTTGGCCTTCAGGACATCGATCGGAAGCTTGGTGACCCGCGCCATCGACGGCAGATCCATGACCGCGGGATGCGCACCGGGAAGTGCCGCCAGCGTAGCGGTCGCGAGCGCCGTGGCGATGAACGCACCGGCCGCGCTGCCGCCGTAGAGCAAGCCGACCGTGCGATGTCCCGCAGCTTGCGCCAGCAGCAGAGCCTTGGCTAGGTGAGACAGGTACTCGCTGAGGCCGAGCAACTCGTCGCGCTTGCTCATGCGCTGGCTGGCGGAATCCACCAAGAACAGGATCGGCGCTCGATCTTTCGATTTGATGATCTCGATCACGCGCCCCGCGAGCACGATCGCTTCGTCCACGCCGAGCGGCTGTCCTTGCGTGATGCCGAGCACGTGAATTGGTCCGCCGCCGGCAAGGACCGCCTGTCCCGCGATCGTCGCACCGGTGACGTCGACGTCGCTGCCGTTCGGAAACAGGGCGGCCAGAATGTCATCGAGCGTCATTGGCATTCTCCCTGTTGTTGGTCATGCGAAGAAACGCATCAGTCGGAAGTGAGGGGATCTCCGTCGGCTGGTCGATGCCGAGCGTCTGCCAGATCTCGACGGCGTCCTCGGCCTCGCCAAAGCGTTGCAGTCGCCGTTCGAGGCGCCTCTGCTCGGCTTCGAGAACCGCCGCGTCGCAGCCATGCTTGCCCTTGAGTGCGTCGATCGCCGCCTGGCGAAACGCCAGCGCTTCGTCGTCGACGAACGCATCGGCGCCACCGATGAGATAGCGGTGCTTGCCGCCCATCGTACGCCAGACGAGCGCGCGGTCGCGTGAGTCGAACTCCTCAATGCCCTTGTTGGTCTCGATGACCTCGGGGCCGCTGACGCTGATCCGCCCTTGCTCCGATACGATCAAACGCGAGCAGCTGCCGGCGACCAGGCTGCCGCCGCCATAGCATCCGGCTCGCCCCCCAATCAGCCCGATGACGCGGATGCCGGCGCGCCGCGCTTCGACGACTGCGCGCATGATTTCCGCAATCGCGAGCTCACCGGCATTGGCTTCCTGGAGGCGGACGCCGCCGGTGTCGAAGAGCACCAGCACATCCTGATTGAGGCTGCGAGCCGCGCGCAGGAGGCCAGTGAGCTTCGCACCATGGACTTCACCGAAAGCGCCGCCCATGAAGCGTCCCTCTTGCGCGGCGACGAGCAGCGGCGATCCGTCGAGGCGGCCGCGGCCGATGACGATGCCGTCGTCGAACTGCTTCGGCAGGTCGAAGATCGCCAGATGCGGGCTCATCTCGCGCAGCTCGGGCCCGATGAATTCGGCAAAGCTGCCGGCATCGACCAGCGCGTCGATGCGCTGCCGGGCGCTAGCCTCGTACCAGCTCAGTGAGACCGTGTTGGCGGCGACTGATGTCATCGTTCCGGCTCCTCGATCTTGCGGACACCCTGGGCAAGGCGCAGCGCGACCGTGTCGGGCCGGGCGCCGCCATCATTGATGGAGATACGCAAGCCGCCGGCAGAACGGCGGGCGACGAAGTCGCGGACCACGGCGTCCCACACCATGCCGAAGCCATGGGCGGCCGTTGCAATGTCGATGGCGCAGACATCCGCCGGAAGGTTGCGTTCCAGTAGCACCTCGAGATTGCCGGAGGCGACGACGCCGACGATCGCCTGCGCGCGTGTGCCGCCGGCGGACCTGGGGGCGGTCAGTCTGAAATTGAGCTTTTCCATGCAGAACTCCTCACCAGTTGCGGAAGCGGCTGGGCGGGCGGTAGAGGCCGCCGGAGGCCAGCATGAGATCCTTGATCGAGCGGGCCGCGAGCAGATTGCGGTCGGCGTCGAGCGGATCGATGCCGAGATCCTCGGGGCGCTGGATCACGCCGCGCTGCCTGAGCTGCTCGACCAGCTTCGCATCACGCGCGCGGCCGATGGCGGTGTAGCCGGCAACACCGCGGATCGCCTGCTCGCGCTCGTCTTTGCTGCGGCACATCAGGAGGTTGGCGATGCCTTCCTCAGTGACGATGTGGGTGACGTCGTCCGAGTAGACCATGACGGGCGCGAGATCGAGCTTGAGCTCTTGCGCCAGATCGAGCGCGTCCAGCCGCTCGACGAATAGTGGCGCGTTGCGCTCGCCAAAGGTCTCGCCGATCTGCACTACCAGCTTGCGGCCGCGGCGCAGCGCTGCATTGGTATCAGGTTCGGCTTCGGCGCCGGCCTTGAGCCAGGGTTCGCTCGGGTGACGGCGGCCGCGCGGATCGGATCCCATGTTGGGCGCGCCGCCGAAGCCGGCGATGCGGCTGGTCGTCACCGTCGAGCTGTGGCCTTCCAGATCAATCTGCAGCGTCGATCCGATGAACATGTCGCAGGCATAGAGGCCCGCCGTCTGGCAGAAGGCGCGGTTCGATCGCAGCGACCCGTCGGGCCCGGTGAAGAAGACGTCCGATCGCGCGGCGACATAGTCCTCCATGCCGACTTCCGAGCCGAAGCAGTGGATCTGGTCGACCCAGCCGGATTCGATCGCCGGAATGAGGGTTGGATGCGGATTGAGTGCGAAGTGGGTGCAGACCTTGCCCTTGAGACCGAGCTTCTCGCCATAGGTCGGCAGCAGCAGCTCGATCGCCGCGGTGTTGAAGCCGATGCCATGATTGAGCCGGCGCACGCCGTAGGGCGCGTAGATGCCCTTGATGGCGAGCATCGCCGTCAGGATCTGGGTCTCGGTGATGGCGGCGGGATCGCGGGTGAAGAGCGGCTCGACATAGAACGGCCTGCCGGCTTCGACCACGAAATGCACGAGGTCGCCGGGGATGTCGACGCGCGGCACCTTGTCGACGATCTCGGTGACCTGCGCCACGACGAGACCGTTCTTGTAGCTGGTGGCCTCGACCACCGTCGGCGTGTCTTCGGTGTTCGGCCCCGTATAGAGATTGCCGTCCTTGTCGGCGCTCACCGCCGCGATCAGTGCGACGTTCGGCGTGAGGTCGATGAAGTAGCGCGCGAACAGCTCGAGATAGGTATGGACCGCGCCGAGCTCGATCTTGCGGCCGAACAGCATCCTGGCGATGCGCGCGGACTGCGGGCCCGAATAGGAAAAGTCGAGCCGCCGCGCGATGCCCTTCTCGAAGACATCGAGGTGGGAGGGCAGGACCACGCCCGACTGCACCATATGAAGGTCGCTGACATCAGCAGGATCGAGGTTCGCGAGCCCCTCAGCGAGGATGTCGGCCTGCTTCTGATTGTCGCCCTCGAGGCACACCCGATCGCCTGACCGGATTACCGCCTTCAATAACGCAGGCAGGCTCGGGATCGGGACGATCTTTCCGTTTGCGTGCCGTCGGCCGGCCGCCAGGCGCTCGCCGAGGGCGGCCTTTTGCATACCCCAATCGCTCATTTCGGCTCCTTGGCATGCGGGGTTGTCCTTGATGGCACGGAATGTATGCGTATTGTGTTCAGAAGTCAATTAGTGTATGCGATGTCTCATAAGCGATGAATATTCGCATGCACAGGAGGAAATTTAAGATGCGAATGCATACAGAGCGGCCCGGTCCAAAACGTCCAAGTCCAAAGCATCCAAGTCTTGGGGGTGGTGCCTGGCTCGCCAAGGGGAGGCGCCCGTGACCATTTCCGGCGTTGCATTGCTTTCGATCTGCACCCTCCTGGGTGTTCTGCTGGGCGACCTGCTCGGCGTCGCACTCGGCGTGAAGGCCAATGTCGGCGGCGTCGGCATCGCGATGATGTTCCTGATCGCGGCCCGGCTCTGGCTGGTTCGGCATGGCCTGCTTAGCCACGGGCTCAAGACTGGCGTCGAGTTCTGGGGCAGCTTCTACATTCCGATCGTGGTCGCCATGGCGGCGCAGCAGAACGTGGTCGCGGCGGCAAAAGGCGGTCCGATCGTCGTGATTGCGGGAATAGGCGCGGTCGCGGTGTGTTTCGCGATGGTCGCCCTGATCGGTCGGCTCAGCGGTCCGGTCGAGACCATGGACGAGATCGAGGCGCGAGAGGCCGAAGCGCTCGCCCCGTCTGTGCCTCACTTCAAGTCCGGGAGGGTCGCATGAACATGATGTCTCACGTTCTCGCCGCCAATTCGCTGCTCACCGCGTTCGCGGCCGTCGGGATTCTGATGTGGATCTCCGGGACGATCTCGAAATACCTCACCTTCGGGCGCATTCACGGTTCGGCGATCGCGATCATGCTGGGCCTCGGGCTGGCCTTTTTCGGCGGCCTCGCCACCGGGGGTGAAAAGGGTGTGGCCGACCTGCCGGCGCTGACCGGAATCGGCTTGATGGGGGGCGCGATGCTGCGGGATTTCGCGATCGTCGCCACTGCCTTCGAGGTCGATGTCGTCCATGCGCGCAAGGCCGGAATGATCGGTGCGGTCGCGCTCGGATTGGGGACGGTCGTTCCGTTCATTCTGGGCGTATTCGTTGCCGCGGCGTTCGGCTACACCGACGCCGAATCGCTGACGACGATTGGTGCCGGAGCGGTCACCTACATCGTTGGACCGGTCACTGGGGCGGCAATCGGCGCACCTTCGCCGGTTATTGCGCTCTCGATCGCGACCGGTGTATTCAAGGCGGTGATCGTGATGATCGGTACGCCCTTCGTCGCGAAGATGATCGGCCTCAACAATCCGCGCAGCGCAATGGTGTTTGGCGGCTTGATGGGGACGGTCAGCGGCGTTTCGGGGGGACTTGCCGCGACCGATCGGCGTCTAGTGCCTTACGGCGCGTTGACTGCGACATTCCATACCGGATTGGGATGTCTGGTCGCGCCGTCCATCCTTTACTTCGCCGTGCGTGCGATCATAGGAGGCTAAATGGCAGGTTTGTTCAAGGTCGCAGCCGAAACGGAAGACGATGGGGGACTGCTCTCCGATCGGATCCGGAACGCGCTGACGGACGAGATCGCCTCGGGCGCGCTCGTCGCCGGTTCGGCCTTGGAAGAGCAGCAGCTTGCCGATCGCTTCGGGGCTTCCCGCACGCCGGTGCGGGAGGCGCTTCGCCAGCTCGTGGTCAGTGGCCTCGCTGAAGTGCGTGGGCGCCGCGGCCTCGTCGTGGCGCGGATGACACCCGAGCGCATCATGGACATGTTCGAGACCAGCGCCGAGGTGGAGGCGATGTGTGTCCGCCTCGCGACCTATCGCATGACGCCGCTCGAACGCAGTCACTTGATCGAGCTCCACGAAGGCTCGCTGGCAATGGTCGAGGCGAGTAACGTAGATGCCTATGATGCTTTCAACCGGATCTTCCACGAATGCATCTACCGCGCGACGCACAATTCGTTCATGGCCGAGCAGGCGCAGGACGTCCGCTCACGGCTCAGCGCCTTCCGCCGCACGCAATTGCGGCAGGGCGATCGCATTCGCAAATCCCGCGACGAGCATGACGCAATCATGCAGGCGATCGCGGAGGGGGATGGCGATACTGCCTCGCGCAGAATGCGTGCGCACATGCTGAATGCGGCCGCAGCGCTCAGGCGCTACATCGACGATCGCCTCCGCCCCGTCGACGGGCCTGAGCCTGACAACGTCTGACAATTGCTCCCGAATGGGCGCCGTTCGGTGCCCCATTCCGCAAGGTGCGCCTCCTCGATTTGAACTTGCTCGGCAACCCTCGATGAGTAGTTAGATAGCGCCAGAAACGGCGACATCTGGCGGAAGGGCGCCGCTAACGAGCAGTGCGGTCATGCGGTTGCTCGGATGCGGCTGGAGAACAAGCTGTTTGGCCGGTCAAGGCCGTAGTGCTCGCGCAGGGTTGTGCCCGTGTACTCGTGACGAAACAGGCCGCGCTTGCACAGAATCGGTACGACCTGCTCGGCGAACAGATCAAATCCTCCCGGCAGCCATGGTGGCATGACGTTGAAGCCATCGGCGGCGCCATTCTCGAACCAGGTCTGGATATTGTCGGCGATCTTCTCCGGCGGACCAGCGATGACCCAATGGCCGCGCGCACCGGCGAGGCGCTGCACGAGCTGACGGATCGTCGGCTTTTCGCGATCGAGGATGTCGACGATGAGCTTGAAGCGGCTTGCGATGCCATGCGCACCATCGATGTCGATCGAATGGCGCGGGAAGGGGCCATCGAGATCGAAGCCGGTGAGGTCGAGCCCCGTCATCTGGCGGAGCTGGGTGAGCGAGAATTCCGGCTGGATCAGCGCATTGAACTCTTCCCGGAGGCGGTCGGCTTCCACTTGCGTGCTGGCGATGAACGGAGAGATGCCGGGCAGGATCTTAATTTGATCCGAGCTGCGGTCGAATGCGCGCGCCTGGCGCTTGATGTCGGCATAGAATTCCTGCGCGCTCGCCAAGGTCTGGTGCGCGGTGAAGATCGCTTCCGCAAAGCGCGCGGCGAAGGCCCGTCCGTCCTCGGACGAGCCGGCCTGGACATAGACCGGCCGGCCCTGCGGCGTCCGCGAGATATTCAGCGGACCGCGCACGCGGAAGTGCTTTCCGATGTGGTCGATCGTGTGGATCTTGCTGGTGTCGGCGAAAATGCCGGAGACTGGGTCATTGACTAGCGCGTCGTCTTCCCAACTGTCCCACAGGGCGGTGATGACATCGAGATATTCCCGCGCCCGCTCATAGCGTTCGTGATGCGGGGGGTGCTCGGGCAGTCCGAAATTCTGCGCGGCCTGCGGCGAGCTCGTCGTCACGATGTTCCATCCGGCCCGCCCGCCGCTGATGTGATCGAGCGAAGCGAACAGCCGTGCGAGGTTGTAGGGCTCGGTGTAGGTCGTCGACGCCGTCGCGATAAGGCCGATGCGCGTCGTGGCGGACGCGATCGCGGTGAGCAGCGTGATCGGCTCCAGCCGGAAGCGTTGCGCGTAACGGACGTTGTCCGATAGCACCGGGCCGTCGGCGAAGAAGACCGCGTCGAACTTGTGGGCTTCGGCGCGTTGCGCCAGCTCCTGATAGTAGGTGACGTCGAGAATGCGGTCGATCGTCGAGGCCTTGTGACGCCAGGCGGCCTCGTGATGACCGTCCGGATAGATGAAGAAGTTCAGGGAAAGCTGCCGCTTGCTCATGGTCTGGCTCGCAAATGTTGTTGTCGTCCGATCACGGCCTCACCGTGCGCGCGCTAAACCGGACTCTATGTTGACGCTCGCGAAGCTGTCGATGAAATGAATTTGCGTTGTTACCCGCGAAGCGAGCATGAACACTGTGAGCTTGTCGCCGATCGGAGATCACCGTCCCAATCGTCATAGGATCTTCGTCCGCGATGCCCTAGCGCGAAATTCACGCTTGGCTCTAGGAAGCCGCCGGCGGAAGGATCGCCGCAAGGCTCTCTTCGATGTCCACGCTGTACAGGTACCCGAGCAGGGCAAGCTGCTGGCCAAAGACCGCACGGAGTTCCCTAACTCAATAAAGAACTGCTCCTGCTCTCACATGTGGTCGCCACGCACGGTCAACACTGCCGAGGCACTCGGCGGACCGCCCAGCGCGGGCGTATCATGAGCCATCACGAAGGCGAGGCATCCTGACCGGCAACATCGAGCTGCACATCGGAAAGCGCAAGGAGGTCCTCAGTCCTGGTGATTGCGTCCTGTTCGAATCCACCATACAGCATAAGCTGACGGTGATACGGCAGAGCCAGCATCGGCACTAGTCGCTACAAAGGCGATCGAGGGCATCAGCCCGTGCGGCGGGCAAAGAGCAGGGTCGCTCCAAGCCCACACATGACGGCGCCGGATGCTTGCCGCGTCCTTCTAATAAATGACGGTCGCTTGGCAAAACCATCCTTCGCCCGTGCGGCCCAATGGGTCACGATCAAGTCCACGCTCGTATTGAGCGCGACCGAGATGAGGCCGAACACGATAAACTGCACGGCGACATGCGCGGATGGGTCGACGAACTGCGGAATAAACGCGAGAAAGAATGCGGCCGTCTTCGGATTGAGCGCCTCGACGACGATGCCTTCGCGAAAGGCCCGGTGCGCGCCGGTCGTCTGCACCTCGGCAGGTTCGACGATGCGCGCTTCACGCCATGCCTTCACCCCAAGCCAAATGAGGTAGAGAGCGCCCGCTATCTTCACTGCCGTGAATGCCTCGGCGCTGGCCATGATGAGCGCCGATATTCCGACGGCGCCTCCGATAACGTGTACTAGGCCGCCGAGACCAAGACCGACGCTTGACGCCAGGCCTTCCGCTCTTCCACCTGCAAGCGTTCTTGCTACGATGTAGAAAATGCCGGGTCCCGGCGTGATTGCCACGACTATCGCTGCCGCAAGGAATACAAGGAACGTTTGAAGGCTGATCATCATTTACCGAAGGGAGTACATTGTCTGGGTTCGAACCTTGGGCGGGATCGGGCAAAGCCGCCTCCGCTCTCCAATTCTATCGGCTCAAGAACGAATGTCCACGTCTTTGCTTGTGACCAGCGCGCGCCACCGTTTGACTAAGTCCCGTCGGCGACCTGGATAGCGATCGGCCTGGAGTTCTACCCGCTCCATTCGGTCAACACGGAATACTCGAAAATCCTGACGTAGCTCGCACCAAGCCGCGGCAAATCGCTGGGATTCTATGAATCCGAGCGAGATCGGCCAAATTACTCGTTCCGTCGCAGCGCCGTGAAAGTCGCGATAAGCCAGAAGGACTTTGCACTGTTGGCTCATACCCTGTCGCAGCACGGCTGGATCGACCGACGTCGGCGGCGTTGGTTTCGGGGAGACATGAAAGGGGCCATCGTGAAGGTGACGGCGTAAGTCCGACGGCAGTACCGCGTCAATTTTGGCGAGCGCGTTCTGGGCAGCGCCAGCGAGGCTATCGTCTGTTTGTCCGCAGACCCATTGAGCGCCAAGGGCTAAAGCATGAATCTCTTCTTCCGAGAACATCAAAGGAGGCAGCAAAAAGCCGGGCTTCAAAACATAGCCGATGTTTGCCTCTCCATCGATGTCCGCGCCTATGGCGCGCAGCGTGGAAATATCCCGACGAATGGTCCGCAGAGACACTCCGGCTTTACGAGCAAGTTCTAGCCCCGCGACCGGTCGCCGGTGACTGCGCAGTATCTGCATAAGGTCGAACAGGCGATGGCTCTTGGACATTCCAATCCGATATCGTGACTAACGCCAGTTGTGAAAACCAAGTCTTAGTGAGGTCGACGGAGGGCTGGTGAGGAGGCTCGCCGCTCTCCAATTTACGGATCTGACGGCGACCTAGTTCCACCAAGCACTCGATCGGTAAATGTGCGAATGTCGTGGACGAACTGTTCGGGTTCATCCCAAGCGCCAAAGTGGCCGCCGCTGGCCGCTTCACTCCAGTGAACAATATTGAACCAGCGCTCACCCCACGAACGCGGCGCAGGTAGGATATCCTTCGGGAATACTGTGACGCCAACTGGCACCGTGCCTTTCTCGGTTGGGACGTGCCGCTCAGGATCGGAGAAGCTTTCGGCATAAAGTCTGATCGAAGACCCAATCGTACCGGTCGCCCAATACAAGGTCAGGTTCGCGCAAAGACCGTCGAGCCCATAGCGCTGCTCAACGTCGCCGTCGCTCCAGCTTCGATATTTCTCGATGATCCATGCGGCGAGGCCAGCCGGACTGTCATTGAGGCCGTAGCTCAGCGTCTGCGGCTTGGTACCTTGGATCAGGGCATATGCTCCTTCGGTGAACTGCCAGCCTTGCACTTTAGCAAAGTAGGCCTGCTCCTCGGGCGTCGGATACTCAGGGTGCGGGTAGTTCCAATTGACATTGCTCAAGTGCATGCCCAGGAGCCGATCGGGATGATGGCGCCTAATCCGGTCGACAACAAGGGAGCCCCAGTCGCTACCGTGCGCCACAAAACGATCATAGCCGAGATCGCTCATAAGCGTGACGAACAGCGCTGAGATACGAGTGCCGTTCATGCCGGGTTTGGTTGGCCGTTCGGAGAAGCCGTAGCCCGGCAGCGCGGGTGCGACCACGTGGAAGCCGGCTGAGGTCAGGCGCGGAATAACGTGGAGATACTCGAATATGGAGCTCGGCCAGCCGTTGACGAGGAGCAGCGGCACCGCGTCAGGCTTCTCCGAACGAACATGCACTAGATGGAGACCCGCGCCGTCGACCACTGCCCGAAACTGTGGCAAGGTGTTGAGTTGGACCTCAGCCAACCGCCAGTCGAAGCGTTCCGCCCAGTACTCGCAAAAGTGCTGAAGGAAGTTGAGCTCGGTGCCCTGGCGCCAATCCTGCCCCTCGATCTGGTCGGGCCACCGCGTGCGTTTGAGACGCGAGCGCAGATCGTCTAAAACCTCGTCGGCAATGTTCGCAGAAAAATGATTGCATGAGCAGCCTTTGTTGTCGCGATTTGTCGTTGGTCATAGTCTTGCCGGTCATCATGTTTTCGCATGATCGACGAAGATAATGAGGGTATAGCCCAGCACCGGGACAGATCTTGTCACCATGCTTCAGCTCCGATATGCGCGGCGAAACGACGTTATGATGATTGTGGCGGCGATGCAGGTGGCGGACATGAACGTGTGCCGCATTGGTCGTACCGAATATGTTTTCGATCTTTGGCGTTGGCGTAAGAACCACCTTATGGAGGTGCTCACGCGCCGCCAATGGATCAACCCCGATTGCCATAACAGCGACTAAGGGAGTCTAGCTCTCCTTCGAGAAATCGCTCCTCTCCTCCAGGCGATAGCGGAAGTCGCAATGATCGGCGCCTCCCATGATCGTCTGCGTGCGCGTCAGTTTGAGCCGGGAATCGTAGCCCTCGCAGAAGGCGCCGTCCCGGTTGCATGACAGAAGATGGCCGATAGGGCCGAGGCCCATCTCGCGATAGGTCTCGGCGTAGCGGCAACGACGAACGTTGAAATCGAACTGATCGGTAGCCGTCAAGACCTCGACCGTCAGCGCGTCGTCCTTGGTCCCATAGCGCCTGGATCTCCTGAAACGTCCGCATGCTGGTGCCGTCCGGCGCTTGCGCGGCGAAATGCTCGCCGCTCTCGATGGCGGCGCGCCGGGCGCATCAGGAGCCAGATCGCCGACGAAGGCGCGTGATTTGCACCTCCAGCGCGCAATAGGTCTCGCACAGCTCAATTATCGTCATGGCTGCCTCCGGACCAGCCAGACGCAAGTGGCCGCCCCGTCAGCTTCTCGTCAGGTGGATGCGGCATACGCAACCTACTGATGCTCGTGGAAGAGGCGACCAGTATCGGCAAGCTGGTCGCCCGCGCACTGGCACGAGCTTCGGCGGCACGCGGTGCATGCGCCACGGCGACGCACCGCGTGCCGATTTTTCCACCGTTGTGGCGGCACGGCCTCTCGAATTGCAGGACGGTCGCACCGCTGAGCGACGGGCCGCAGCGAAGCCATCGAAGGGCTAGCCCCTAGCTAGCCGCACAAATGCTTCGTTTCGTTAATATCAAGAAGAATTCTCTGAAGGTGGCTGTCAAGCCTCTGCTGTGTTGAATGCTTTGCGGACTAGGTCGGTTACACCGAAGTGCCTCCTCGTGCGTGACCGGAGGCGAAGGTGGACGGTGCTTACCACCTCGGCGATGGCGAAATGAATTGGCGGTACGCTTCCTATCCAGGATTATCTCAGCATTGTCGCGTCCAACGGTCGGGCCGATGACGATCGGCAGGATCGAGCGATGCAGCGCACAGCTCTTGCTCGCTCCATAATCGTGCAATCAACGTGTGGTCATGGCAAATCGCTGCCTTTCGACGCTCAAGAAGCTCTCAAAGTCGCAACTTGAATGCGAAGAATTCTCGTGGTCGCCTTGGGGAACCACTTCATCTTCTCATACGTGCTCTGCGATAGGAGGCTAGATCCTCTGCTTCGCAAGCAAGACCGACGAAGTGCGATGGGGTTTATGCATCGGCCAATCTCTGCAATAAGACGCCGATGACTCGAAGGCAGCAGCCGTCGAGTGGCTTGTAAAGTGAAATGGGAGACATCGGGTTGCGAGTAGAGTTTTCGCGCATCAATCAGTCTAAGGCCGTCTTCGATGATATTTATGCCTTGGATGATCCCAGGGCATATTTCTCTGTGCTGGGAGACCTAGATTATATGATTCCGGACGTGGCCGAGCCGGTGGTGCGCCAAATTCTGGCAGCGAAAGCTTCGGCAACCGGCCTTAGGCCGACCGTGCTCGATGTTGGCTGTTCATATGGCATCAACGCCGCGGTGCATCGGTTTCCGCTGACCTTCGGCGGCTTGCGTCACCGCTACGCGCGACGCGAGATGAGGGCGATTAGTTCCGAGACACTGGTGCGTCTCGATCGCAGTTTCTATGCGTCCTGGCCGGATGTCGGCCTGGCGCGATTTATCGGTCTCGATATATCGGCGCCGGCGATCAGCTATGCAACGGGTGTTGGTCTTCTTGAACAGGGCATTGTCGCCGATCTTGAACGTGAGTCGCTATCGGCGGACAGCGCGCGTGCTATCCGCTCCGCTGATGTCATCATGTCGACGGGTTGCATCGGCTACGTCACCGAAAAGACGTTCAGCAAAATCCTCGATGCAACAGAGCAGCGGCCATGGATCATCTCCTTCGTGCTGCGAATGTTCCCGTTCGATTCGTTGGCTGCGACGTTCGCGAAGCATGGCCTTGTGACGGAACGCCTGACCGGCGCGACATTTATTCAGCGTCGCTTTCGCGATGCAGAGGAATTCGAAAGTAGTCTGGCCGCCTTGGCGGCTCTTGGCGTCGATGCGAATGGTCTTGAATCGGAGGGACTGTTTCACGCCGATCTGATCTTGTCCCGCCCCGAAGCGGATGCTCTCGTCGCCCCCTTGGAAGACATCGTCACTGTCGCCAGCGGCAGGGGGCGGCCGATCGGGCCCCGTTATGTTCATATTGAAGGCAACGAGGGCGTGCGGGTCGCGTTGGAGCCGTGACGGGCTTGTTTTCCGTACACAGCCGCGGGTCTGAGCCAGAGAACCGGGCAACCGAGTGGATCATGCCCTGACTCCCTTCATGGTCCCTTGCTGTCAGGTCGATCGTCTACAGGGACGCCTTGCTCATGACAGCTTTGCCGATTTCGAATCCAACTGCATCCGTGCCGTATATCGCGATCGATGCTGTGTCGAAGTCCTACGATGGATGGAGGACGGAGTGCTGCCGTTTCCAGCATATCGCTCGACGTGAAGCAAGGTTCGCTCGTCGCACCTCGTAGGTAGCTCGGGATCTGGCAAGACCACGCTGTTGAAGACCACAGTGTCTTCAGCCGCTTGGCCTCGGAGACGTCCATTCCGCCGAACTTGGCCTTCCATTTGTAAATGCTGGCGTCAGATCGGCGACCGAAATGCCAGCCTCGTGCTCCTTCAAAATTCCGAGGATCCGGTCCGCGAACTCCCATACGGGCCCGCAGCTCCATCACTGCATCAGAGGCCGGACAGATGGCAGCATCCGACTACGTGCCGATCTTCTCAAAAAAACCGCTTGCATCTTGCGGGGCGTCCACAGATGAAGCGGGATTTCGCTCTGACCAGTCGCGGGAGGGGCGGGCGGGGGCTCCGAGGAGCGCGTGATGCTTGCCCGGCCCGTTTGTCTTCTCTTCGTCTGATCGCTGACTCTGCTTCAGTTTGAGCCGCATTTTTCGCGGTCGTCTTAGCAAGAATGTGCGTATCAAGAGAGCCGAACTCATTGAACTCTCTGCACCACGCCTGCGTAAGCAGCGACAAATTTCTGAATCGCCCTCGCGAAATCTGAATCCCCAGCTGGCGGAGAACGCCGGTGCGAAGATCATTTCGGGTACAGCTGTTGGCTCATCTTCAAACCACGTGAGCCAAAATCAACCTCAGACATTGAGAAGACTGCGGCAAAATGAGATGGCGATCCCGGCAGGACGAACACGGGTAGCAAATTCAAAGGAATATCCTCACTCAGCCGCTCAGAAGTTTGGTCAGGCGAAGGGGAGCAGGCCTCGAATTTTCGCGCCTTCACTTCTGCACGATTGATGTCTGCGACTATCCCCCCGATTTTGGTTACAACGGAGGGGACTGTGGGCCGGTCGAGCGCACCTCACGACTCGAGCGGTCCACGGCCTCGCGACGACGTTACGCCTGTCGATGTGGCATGAGCTCGCGATTGATCGCCCAAATGAAGGCGGATAGCTCGCGGGCAATCGCGGTGGCGATTACGGTTCGCCGCTTGCCCTTCCGCTCGAGTGACCGGAAGCGCCCGCACAGCCTGGTTTGCGCTTTCAACGCAATTTCGCGCACGCGCCTCGGTGCGGCATCCACCTTTGGCTGCTTGTCTCGGCTCACGCGCGGCGGATATCGATAGCTCCAGGCCGCCTCGACAAGAATGCGTCGCGCCCGTCCATTACCGGCCTTCGTGATGCCGCCGCGCTTGACCTTGTCACCGGTTAAGCTTTCTGAGGGAACGAGACCCAGATAGCCCATCAGCTCGCGCGGATTTTGAAAGCGAGAGAGATCACCGATCTCGACCAGCACCCACACAGCCGCAATGCGATCAATCCTACGCACTGCCTGTAGGGCCGCGACAACTTCGACCAGCGACCACTCGGGCACCGTCTCGCGGATGGCATTTTCCAAAGGCTCGACGCGCTCGCTTTCCTGGCGTATCCCCTCAAGTAGCTCTTCGAATGCTAAGCGCTGCTGGCGATGCTCGATCTTCTGCGCCATCAGCCATTTCATATGGGCTGGTCCCCAGGTCGCCTTGCCCGGATAGATGCGTTCCAGCCGTAGCATCAAGGACGAGATCTGCTGACGCTTGCCCTGGAGGTCCTTCTTCACGGCCTGACGGGCGCGCGAGAGATCGCGCATGGCTTCAAGCCGCTCATCCGGCACCCACACCGCGGTGAGCTCGCCCGCGCGTAACAGCTTGGCGAGGCTTACGGCATCGCACCGGTTCGTCTTCACCCGATCGCCGGCCTTCTTCGCAACGAGCGAGGGGGCCACCACCAGGGACTCGTGGCCGAGGCTCTTGAGCAGTCTGTAGAGACCATATCCCGTCGGCCCTGCTTCATAGCAAAACGTCAGATGATGGTATTTCGCTGCAAGCTTTGCCATGAGCTTCGGGATCGCCGCCTCCGTGGCAGGAAACTCCCCGAGATATCGGACTTCGCCGCCACGGCCGCTATCGGTAACTGCTACTGCATTACGCAATTTTGACGTATCGATTCCGACAAAGGCCTCGGTATGATGACCCACGACTCGCCCTCTTTGTTTGAAGCATCTCGCCGGCGGCCACACGCTGCTGCCGGTCATGGCGAGGCTGATTGAGGTATGTGCACGCGTCGAGCCGCAAGTTAATGATCCTCTGCGGATTCCGACGAAAGAAGCGCGAGGCGGACCCGCTTTCTCGACACTTGCACATACCTCAATCAAGGCTTGATTCGTACGTGGCGTGAGGTTGTAACCTGAGACCGAACGCGCGGCCAATTTCCAAATTGAAGCCGGAGCAGGACGGCTTGTTTGAGATGAAAGCGGACCGTCTTGCGTCTACACGGGCCAGGTTCAAACCCGACGTGCCGCACCGCTCTTTCAAAAGGAGGGTGCGGGTAATGAGCGAACAGAGAAGGAGGAGGACTGTCGTTCTTTGGCTTTGTTGCGGTCGTCGACTGAGCGAACGGCTTAGCTCCGGGTCAGCTATGAAGATTTACCTCATCTAGGGAGAGTGGTGTGGAGTCCAACTATAACGAATCGTTCAATACGGGCGCTTGGATGCATCAATACGCTGCTTTGCAAGAGCAGCAGCGGGCGAGGCAAGAGTCAGATCATATTCCTGCGGATCGTCGGATTATCGCGCCAATCTCATCAGGGTGATGGCACAGCGCGCGGTGGTAGGGATGGCGTGATCATGGGTTTCTTTTTCGCCGAGCACTTGCCGCGCACTCGGTGAGTTCTCCCCCACTGCGAGGACCTCGTGTCCTCGCGACTTTTTGCGCCGCATTCATCTAACCAGGAGCAAATCGATATGAGCTGGAAAGCCCCAAAAATCGTCGAATTACCGGTCGGTCTCGAAATCAACATGTATGCGTGCGCCGTTCGCAAGGGGGTAACCAGAAAGCTGGGAGCTTGAAGACAGATCCTATCCTTGCGGTCAACGATCGGAGTGAGCGCTACCCTCGTAAACAACACCACACCTGAGGCAATCTCAAGGAGGAGACAAGATGTCGATCACGATGACTCATAACGCCAAGTCTGCCGCTGAGGACCGTACTCAGCCGTTGGCGAATTTCAAACTTGCAGCAGGAGTCACTCTGGCGGTGCTAGCGCTGATGGTGTTCTGGCGCATCTTTCAGCAGGTCTATGCTTGGAGTGCCGGCCTGGATTCGACTGAGCCCGCGTTCGATGCCGCCTGGATGACGTTGCTGAAGGTTGAGCTTAGCGTCATCCCTTTGCTCTGGGTGGTGACCTGGGCGTATCTATGGTTCACGCGAGACCGCAATCTTGGCGCGCTCAAACCGCGGGAAGAGCTCCGGCGTTACTTCAATCTGGTCCTGTTCATCTTCGTCTATGCCTTTTGCGTCTGGTTCGCTACCAGCTTCTTTGCCGAGCAGGACGCCTCATGGCATCAGGTTGTGGTCCGGGATACAAGCTTCACGCCGAGTCACATCGTGCTGTTCTACGGCACCATGCCACTCTACGTGCTGTTTGGCGTGGGATCATTTCTGTACGCGATGACGAGGCTGCCGAAGTTCGCAACGCAGATCTCAATTCCATTCGTGCTCACGGTTGTAGGTCCGTTTCTAATATTGCCGAACTTGGGCTACAACGAGTGGGGCCATGCCTTCTTCCTGATGGAAGAGGTGTTCTCCTATCCCTTGCACTGGGGTTTTGTCGTGATGGGCTGGAGTGTGCTGGCCTTGGGTGGGCTCCTGATCCAGATCGCGATGCACATGCTTGAAGTGATCGGGCGGCTTTCCCGAGAGGACGAAGTTTCGGTCGCCACCCAGCGCTGAAACCGCTTATGAACCATTAATCGCTGACAGCCCGGCATGTGCAAAGCATGCCGTCTTGTAATCATGTCGGGCGTCGGTTTCCAGGAAGGTCGATCTCAACTCGGTAAAAGAATTAGGAGGAAGCCATGCAAGGAGGAACGTCTGTGAGACTGTATGGGCTCGAATGGCCTAAAGAGTCAGCAAGAATCTCAAGAGTGTTTGACCTTCTCGTCGCCGCCATCCTTTTTCTGGCCGTCTCCGGCGCATTCCACCTTCATTACATGCTGACCGCAGGGGACTGGGATATGTGGATCGATTGGAAAGACAGACAGTGGTGGGTCACCCTGACTCCAATTATGGCCATAACATTCCCTGCAGCTTTGCAGTATGTGTTTTGGACGAAATTTAGACTTCCAATCGCCGCTACATTTGCGGTCGTTTGTCTCCTGTTCGGTCAGTGGATAAATCGATATTTCGGTTTCCACCTGTGGTCGTACTTTCCGATGAGCGAGGTCATTCCAGCGCTGCTGATACCTGGCGCACTAGTCCTCGATGTCGCTCTTTTGCTGACCGGGAATTTCTTGTTCACGGCGATGTCCGGCGCCTTTGCATTCGCACTGCTTTTCTACCCGGCCAACTGGTTTTGGCTGGCGCCATATCGGCTACCCGTAGAAGTGATGGGGCAGCTTGTTTCCGTGGGCGATTACATCAGCTATGCCTTCACCCGCACCGCCCTGCCTGAGTATATCCGGCTGATAGAGCGGGGCACGCTTCGAACTTTTGGTGGCCACTCAGCCATTATCGCGTCCTTTTTCTCGGCGTTCGTATCCATACTGATGTATTTGGCGTGGTGGCATATCGGAATGCTCCTCGCTCGTGTGGTAACGACGCCAAACACCCTGAAAAATTTCATGGGGCTCACCGATAAGGATGAGCCAGCTGAGACAGCCCAAAAAGCCATAGACGGCACCAGCCTGCAAGGGCGCTTCGTCGCAGCCGAATGATCCTGCTGGGACTGTGGAGGACTCCAAATGAGAACATTCTGTTTCCGCAAAAGCTCATGCGTGCGTGTAATCTTATCGGCAGCCGCGGCGATCATGCAGATCGGAATACTGACCTTCGTCCCAGATGCTGCTCTGGCGCATGGTGAGCGCAATCAGGAGCCGTTTCTGCGGATGCGGACGGCTCATTTTTACGATGTGAAGTGGAGCACGAACGAAATTCCCGTGAACGGTGAAATCGTTGTCACCGGCAAGTTCCGACTCTTCCCGATCTGGCCAGTCAACCTACCCCTTCCCGAAGCGGCCTTTCTGGGAAACGGGACGCCGGGCCCGGTGCTAGCCCGAACCGAGAGCTACATTAATGGCGTCCCAGCAATTCAGTCCACCAAACTGGAGTTGAACCGGGACTATGAATTCAAAACAGTGCTCAAAGGACGAGTGCCAGGCCACCATCACGTCCATCCGATGATCAACGTGATGGGAGCCGGGCCGCTGCTCGGACCGGGAAACTGGCTGGCGGTGACGGGGAACGAAAGCGACTTCAAGCTTCCAATCAAAACTCTCAGTGGCGAGACTATCGACAATCTCGAAACCTGGGGCCTTGGCAGGGTGTTCTTCTGGCATGGCTTGTGGGTTGCGATCGCCATCGTGTGGCTTGTCTGGTGGTTGCGCCGGCCGCTCCTGCTGCCGCGTTTTCGCGCGTTGACGGAAAAAGGCGGCGATCGATCTCAGCTCGTTACCAGCACCGATCGCCTATTTGGGGCCGGTTTGCTCGTGGCGACGATTCTCATCGTATTCTTCGGCTTTCAGGCGACCGACGCCGCTTATCCAAGGACCGTGCCGCTGCAGGGGTCCCGCGCAACCGTCGAGCCCCTACCGGAAGTGCCTGAGCAGGTCAAAGTTGTGGTCAACAAGTCAAACTATGACGTCCCTGGCCGCTCGCTTCGTATGAACGTGACACTGACGAACAATGGGAGCACGTCAGCACAGCTTGGCGAGTTCTTAACTTCCAATCAGCGCTTCATCAACCATGAGGTTAGCCAGGCAATGGCGACGGTGGATCCGAATTACCCCAAGGAATTGCTTCCTCCGAATGGGCTTAAGGTCAGCGACAGCCGAGCGCTCAAGCCGGGTGAAACGAAGACAGTCGATATCGAAGCGGCCGACGCGGCATGGGAGACGGAGCGCTTGAGTAGCCTGATCAACGATCCCGACAACACGTTGGGAGGACTGTTGTTCTTCTATGACGAGCACGGCAAACGGACCATCTCAAACGTCAGCGGCCCCATGGTCCCTGTATTCACCGATCCCGACAACCGCACGGCTGAGAATCCGAAAGGAGGTGCGGGTTGAACATCGTAAAAGCCGCAGTGCTTGGAATTCCATCTTTGATCCTAGACTGCAGTGGGGCGCGGCCAGCGATTGCACACGGGGGAGTATCGATGGAGAAAGACGTGTGCAAGCTTCGCGCTGGGCCCTATATGATGCATTTTACCGGATACCAGCCGGCCAAGCAGGGGAATCAGGAATTTTGCGAGGACATTCCGGAAATCGGCCGCACGGTCATCGTCTTGGATGCCGTCGGCGATGTGCTACGTGATCTGCCCATCGAGGTGCGGTTGTTGCGAGACGCCGGCAACGACGTAGACAGCGAGGCCGTCCTTCGAATCCCGCCAAAACAATATCCGACAGGCTCACTATCGTTTCAGTACACGTTCCCCGAATCCGGGCGCTTTGTGGGCCTCGTGACAGTCGGCGACGGACCGAAATACGTATCGAGATTTCCGTTTTCGGTTGGTTACGGCAACGGGATTTGGGTCCGATATAGGGACAGTTTCGCAATCGTTCTAGGAACGCTGGCAGCCGGAGCCGCCCTGTTTTGGTACTCCACGTTGCGCAAGGAAAGCTAGCTAGCACTTTGTCGGCCGCTGTCCGGCAATAAGGGTCACACTCATGCCTCACGAAAAACACGGAAACAAGAGCGATTACATCCGAGTAGCGACGGGGCCGTCACTCGATCATGCTGGCACGCCAAACTTGACCGCCGGCACCGGCAGGGCGCGAACTAGGCTGATTCAAGGGACGGTAAAAGAACTCTCGTCCGCAAGCAGGCGTCCGGTATCAGCGCTTGGCATCACGTTGCTGTGCGTTGGCCTCGTGTGCCTGCCGACGGCTGCCTGTGCACATGCCGCTCTCGTGAAGTCCGATCCCGCGAGCCGGGCAGTGTTAGCTCATTCGCCGCAGCAGATCGAACTGTGCTTCAACGAACGCATAGAGCTCAAGTTTTCGAAAGTGGAGCTCAAGAACGCCAACGGTCAGTCGCTAACGCTCGGCGATTTGAAAGCAGGCAATGATCCGAAGTGCATGGTAACGGCAGTATCTGACATGAGGCCGGGCAGCTATTCAGTTCATTACCGCGTGCTCTCGCAAGACGGGCATGTGGTGGACTACGGCTATCAGTTCACCGTCGAGGAACGTTAGGCATGCGGAATGACGGTATTGTTTCCAGCTCTGTGCAAGGCCATCGCTGACATTGCGCTTGCATGGGTCATTGGCGGAGTACTCTTTCTGTTGCTGGCAGCGCCGTCTTCCGATCCGTTCCTTGCCGCTTGGCAAGTAAGCCTCCGGTGAGGGCCGCCTTCCGGGCGGCGAGCTTGGCTGCGATAGTTTGCTAATTGATTTGCCAGCAAATG
>NZ_JBANBJ010000089.1:0-35042 GCF_059803515.1 Bradyrhizobium sp. UFLA05-125
CCGATCGAAGCTATTGTCGCGCATCGAACCCTCCCTGCCGGGCTGGATTCGATCACCGAATTAATGAACATGCACAGTAATGACCGAGAAGTAGCTGCTTGCAAATAGCAGAGCAAACGCCATCAGCGGCGCGGGCACGCCTCCTCGGATGCCGACGTCAAGAAAAACGCCGAGCAGTGCCAGCACCTGTGAAGTCTGGCTGACAAACATGTAGTGAATTAGCACATACAGTGCGACCAGTATGACGTAAGTCATCTGCCATGAAAGGCCGACTATGTAGGACGCCAGCCGCTGGCCGACGTAACCCATAAACCCGAGTTCGTTGAGCTGCCCGCTCAAGGCAAACAGCACGGCAAGCCATAGAAACGTTTCGAGGGCCTCTCCGTGTTCTGCGATGTCTTTCAATCCTATAACATTTGACATGAGCAACATTCCCAGGCCAGCGAAAGCGACGCTGGTCGCATTCAGTTGCAACGAATCGCCAAACACCCAACCCAGGATCATGAATGCAAAGATGCCGGCCGTGATCCATTCATCGCGCTTGAGCGGACCAAGCGCCGCAAGCTCCTTCCGGGCCGCAACGGGTGCGTCGGGTGTTTGGCCAATCCCTGGTGGGAAAATGCGCGCCACAAGCCAGGGAAGCAGCAAGAGCGTAATCAGTGCAGGCACTGCGGCCACGATCAACCACTTGCCGAAGCCAATTTCTACCCCGAACCCCTTTACTATCTGGACCCCGAGTGGGTTGGCCGAGGTAGCGGTCATCCAAAGCGCAGATGAGACCGACAGGCTCGCCATCCCGCAGAACATGAGGTAGCCGCCCAGTTTACGACCCTTGAGATCCTCCGGTCGCGAACCGGACCCGCTGGCGACTGACAATACAATCGGGAACAGAACTCCACCTCGCGCCGTGTTGCTGGGAAAGCCCGGAGCAATGATGGCGTCCGTTATGACGATACTGTAGGCAAGCCCAAGAGACGATTTGCCGAACAGACTGACCATGAATAGGCTGATGCGCCGTCCCAAGCCCGACTTCACCACGGCGATCGCGACCAGGAAGGCGATTACGACCAGCAGCACACTAGCGTTGGCAAACCCCGCAAAAGCCTTTGCCGGCGAGATGGTGCCCGTCAGGACTACCGCTGCAACAGCGAGCAGCGCGGACGGGAGCAACGGAAAGGAGCCGATCAGGACCGACGCGATCGCCGATGCAAACACGGCAAACAGGTGCCATGCGGGCGGGGTTAATCCAGCGGGAACAGGTGTTAGCCAGATCCCGGCGGCCAGCACGAACGGCAACGCCTGCTTCAGGACTGTGAGGGAGCGTCTCATGGCTTGGATGTGCCTGTGTCTGGTCCGTTCTGTGTTGACAGAAGTCGCACCTTGCCGCTGAGCCTTGTCGACTGGCCCTGGACGATCCCATCTTCGTTCTCCAGCAGGAAGCGCCAGGAGAACTCGTAGGTGCCCGTCGCGCCCTTATACCGACCGCTGCCCCCAACAAAGGTACCGACAATACGATTACCTGCCGGGGTGGTTTCGCCCTGAAGTTCGCTATAGATTTGGTTGTCCGTTTCGTCCGTCCAGACAGCCCTGCCTATTAAGCCCGTAGCGCTGTCGTTGAGTACAACAGCCTCGGCGCGGAAGCCAAGCGCAGGACGTGAGCTCCCGTAAAGCATCAGTGATCCACTGTAATCCGCAACCGAAGCGCGGCGATCACCGCCGAGACTAATGTCTTGTCGGCTGCCAGCCGCGGTCCAAGTTCCGCTGAATTCGTGCCAGGCGAAATCCTCAGAAGCGGAATCAGCCGGTGCCGGCGACGTAGCGCCAAGTCCGGCAAGCATCAGAGCGACGAGGAGAAGAGATGATCTCTGCCAGCCATCCGTCGAAAGATGCCACGCTGCGCTCCTTAGGCTGCCGCAGCTGACCATCCCATTCAGGCGTCCACACCGAAGTGCAGCGAAAAGAGACATGCGTTGCCTCCCCGTATCCTCAAACGGATACCTGCACGGAGCCGAAATCCCAGCTTGATGTGGATCAATGGACGCCAGAGGCCCACGGTATTACGGCAGCAAAGGTTGGGATGATTATGCGGCGGGCAACGGCATTTGGTTGTACGCCGGCATCCAAAGGCAGCGACAACATCATTTACGTTCGCCAATAGGCACATAGGCGCATAGGGGCGCCCCAAAAAGGTCACCTCTTCGTATGCCTCGCGCGCACCCGACCCGACAGGCGCTATGAGCCTGTTCAGTCAGGACAACGCGACTGCGCAGTTGCAACGGCAGCACGGAAACTTACATTTTTCCCTGCCCGCTGGGTTGGTTCTGCGGTTGTTGCTGCCGTGTCTGTTCGTTTGCGCGGCGTCGACCGTAGGCACAGCCAGCGGCCGCTCCCACCACGCCATGACCGGCGTAGTGCCCGGCGACGCCGCCTGCGATAGCGCCCTTGATGCAGCCCTTGGCGTCGGCCGCCGACAGCGATCCCATAACGAGTGTGGTTACCGCGAGTATGATCAGGGATTTCATGGTAGGTACCTCCGTGAGGCGCAAACGGTCGTATGTGACGACCAGCTAATCCTGCAATGTCAGGCAACCGCTGCACATCCCATCACACCGCGTGGGTGGTGGCCTGACATCGCATTGTAGAGCCCGCCTGGTGGGAGTTACGCGTCCTATTGGTCCGAGCGAGCTAGAACCGTTCCTGCGCGATGTCAGCGGCGAGCCGACCAAGCACATGAGCTGTCAAAGCAAGCGCGACGCTTCTTGCTCTGTGGGTGCTCTCCCCTTCGGCGTTAGTTGATTAATCGCATTCGGCAGATGTTCACTCAAAGTCTTGATTAGATCATCACGCGACATGCCGGTTAGCTGCGTCAGCATTTTGATTTGATCTTCGCTCAGCACTTTTGACAAAATGTCCGGTGAAATCTGCTTGTTAGGCTCGTTGCTGACCCAAGATTTAGCGACCTCCCCGTGGCCTTTCTCCTGAAATTGCTTGAGCAGATCGTTCAGGCCGCCGCTGACCGTGGTCCCGGCGGTGCCTCCGCCAAGAAGGCCGCCCAATCCACCACCGAGCAGATCGCTGAGACTACCACTGTGTGAAGCAGAACCGGATACGCTACTGGGTCCGGTCGGGGCCGAACTCGGCTGACTTTCGCGTAGGTGATTTATGGCCTTATGGGCAAGCAGACCCATAACAGCCATGGCGGCGGGCGACATACCGCCGCTCCTACCGGCGGGAGCCGGAGTACTTTGTCCGCGCGGCCCATTCTGCATTCCATTCAGAACATCGAGTAAACCCACTAGTGCCTCCTATGATTGCAGCCCCAACTAGGCGAAGGATAGCGTTGACCTTGTGATTTCCAGCGGGCATCGCGTGGTGCGCTACAGCTTCATCACGGCGCGACGTGGCCTGTCACCACGCGGTGTCTAATCACTTGCGCGCGCATATGTGCGGGAGGTCTATCCGTCCAGCCCGCAGCGATAGAAATCTTTAGCCTTACGACATCTTGACGTTGATCTGGATCAAGCAAAGGCGACGAAGCGTCGCCTTCACGCGCAGCACCCAGCATGGTTTGCTGCCGCGCCCGATGAGACAGGCATGCTGATGTTGTCATGGCAGTGTTCTAGGATCTGTTCGATCAGACATTCGCTGCGAACGAAAAAACAGATGCCATGAAGCGGTTAGGGTACCTGACCGCACTCAATCCCGGGTGAGCGCCCCCGGGGTCACCCACCCCTCGGCGAGACAGCAGTCCACCGCCAGAGCCGTTCTGTGGATGCGCATGGCGGCTTGGCCGTGCAGAATGCGGCTGATGTCACCCAGCGCGCTCTCCAGAAGCTGGCTTCCCCTTATGGTGCTGCCCTCGTGCTTGATCTTGCTCGACCAGAACGTGGCGCAGTTGAACATGCCTTGCTTTGTAACCGGGTTTGAACCACCTCAGTTCAGTTGGCCCTTCCGCCTCTTTGTCCCAGGCAAACCAGGCATAGGCAGTTGTCCCACTGCCTTTCGGCTCGACGCCGCTTGGGTAAAAAGTAATGCGCTCACTGAAAACCCAGACGCGGGCGGGTGGCATCTTGGAAAAGATCGTATTCGCTCTGTTCGCGCCCTCCAAGAAGGCCAAACGCAATAGCAGGGCGAGCTTTCGCTTCGCCAGCTTGACGCCGCTCGCGACAAAACCCTCGGCGCAATTATAGGGCGGATTGGTTAGATGTTGTCGGTCCTTTACGCGCGTTAAGATGACTGTTGGAGCCGGAGAATAGCAGTCGGAGGCTGAATCTGTTCTGCTGCGCTGCAATTGTTTGACATAGATCAACAAAGCTCAAGTGCCGATCTATTCGGTAAAAAGTGGGGGATCAATGATTGATGGGCTTCCGCGATGAGGAGTCCGATCGCAAGTCGATCCCTGTGCTGATGCTGCAGGACCGCGACGCATCGCGTCGCGACGCTGGCCGACCTGAAACAGAGCGAGGACGTCCTCATCGCCGGGCTCGGTTACCGACGACGTTGATTCATCGAGAATCGGACAGCGCTCCTCTTCAACGAGGTAACATGAATCATTTCGCCACAGCTTCGTCTGCCGGGTTTATTGCCAACGTATTTGTTAGCGTGCCTTCGTGCCTACCCCTGCTGAGGCCGCGACTGGGATGGCCCTGCGTGTAAGGCAGAGGCGAAGTACCAGAGGATGGGCTGGCTTGCGAGGCGGAGATACCTGAACAAAAGGACGGTCAAACTCACGCCGGCCGAAATTGCGAAGATTGCTGTAAAGAAGGCGATCGTTGGAAGCAAGGCAGAGGCCAAGGCCAAGAAGATCCGCTGGCTTGCGAGACGTAAATTCGTCAACGCTTGCGCAACAGCCGCTCTCAAGGATCATTCTCTTGACGTCAACGAAGTGCGTAGAGAGCTGAACGTAAGTGGGTCTCCGGGTGTACTCACCCCAAGAAATTGGATGCCATCAGAACGTCTTTTGTTGAAAGCGTGGTCACTAGCAGACACTAACCCCACAGCAGACACTAATCGATGTTCGCTTTATCCTATCTCGGCATCAGACTAATTATCCACGAGCTGAAAAGAAGGAGCCGAGCATGCCTTCAATAATTCCAGATGTCGGTGCTTTGGAGAGGAGGCTTGCAGGCTTGCCCGTGGTGAAGCATCGAGCACGCGAGGCTGTATTTAGCGCCGGTTCAGAGACAGGTAGGCTGCTTTTCCTCAGAAATGGTGCTGTCGAGGTCGTCAAGGATGGAGTACAGATTGCCAGGGTGTCGGCACCCGGTTCGGTTTTCGGCGAACAGGCGATCCTCTTAGGTCAGCCCCATACGGCAGACGTGAGGACTCTGGAGGAATCTGAGTTCTATGTTGCCGACGCGGCAGCAATACTTATTGGCGATCCAACCGTTGCCCTCTATGTCGCTGCGATCCTTGCGCGACGACTCGACGCAGGCAACCGATCGCTTATCGAGCTTAAGCGCCAACTCCGAGCCGGCGAGGCACCCAGCGTGATTGGTAGGACGGTCGAGAAGGCCCAGGAACTGCTAAGCTACAGCGACGGCGTCAGTCTCCTATACGCCGGCTATCCATTCGATCCGTTTCAGTCCGACAAATCGAAGTAAGTTGTAGCGTCGCCTGCTGGGGTCTACTGCCACATCACGTGCAAAACAATCGCATTGGAAGCTGGGAGATCTCGCGATTGGCCGTCGGCAACAGCCGTCGGTCTGCATCGGGAAGGCGAGGAGCCGTAGCCGATAATGCACGGTCGCGGGAAATGGCAAACGCTGCTCGACGGCAGCGGCCTATCTGCATCCCGTGATGAGCCGACCGAACCTCACGGTCATTACAAACGCCCAAGTAGCTGGGATTGTTTTCGACGGCAAGCGCGCGACCGGATTGCGCTACCGCCCCGATGGGCGCGAAGAGGCCGCCGAGGCCTCGCGCGAGGTGATCCTTTGCGGCGGGACCTTCGGCTCGCCGCAGCTTCCGCTGCTCTCCGGTGTCGGTCCCGCGGACGAACTCAGGTGGCACGGAATCAGCGCCGTGCACGATCTCAAGGGGGGCGGCAAGAACTGCTGGATCATGTCGATTGCATCACATGCTATTCATCGAAAGAGACCGATCTGTTCGGTCTCACCCGGGCGGCGTGGTCAAGCTGTTTCGCAGCATGTTTCAATGGCGCAAGGACGGAACCGGCCTTCTCTCGTCGCCAGGTTCGGAAGGCGGAGCCTTCCTGAAATTAGATCCCGGCCTCGATCGCTCCGATCTTCAGTTGCATTTCATCATCGCAGTACTCGAGGGCCATATGCGCAAGGTTCATTTTGGCTATGGCTTCTCCTGCCGAGTCTGCCAACTGAGGCCCTATTCGCCCGGCGAGGTCGGTTTGGCCAGCAGCGATCCCCTGGCGCCCCCGCGCATCGATCCGCGCTTTCTGTCCGACGCACGCGACGCCGAGATCATGCTGAAAGGCATCAAGCTCGTGCGGCGGATCATGCAGGCGCCGGCATTGGCGAAATACCGCGACAAGGATCTCTTCGCCGCCGGGATCACCTCTGACGAGGCGCTGTTGAACCACATCCACCCTGTGGGCACCTGCAAGATGGGTGGATTCACAAAATCCCGCTCAATGTGATTTGCGACAAGGTGCGTGGTTTACTCCCTAAATCGCGCGGGTCGTTCGCCACATGGGGTCAAGCTGAAGAACCCGGTGTGCCTTCGAAGGATGTGCAGAGGACTCAATCGTTCAGAGATGAGCACGCGGCAATAGCCATCCCATGATCTTCTGATACGGATCGCGATGACTGTGGACGAATGCGTTCTCGTTCTGCTGAGCGGCGGTCCTGGCGAATTCAGAAATCCCCTCCATAGACTGCCGTTTATCCTTCGGAAGCTTCGCCCATTGGCGAATGATCTTCCGGCGGGCTTCGCGTTGCTTTTCCCTTACGTCAGGCATCGGGACGCTCCTTGAAGAGGATTATTCCGGTCGACCTAGTATTGTTTGGGCTCACTAGAACTTCAACGTCCAATCAAGAACTCTAACCCCTCTGATCGTGCAGCGCTATACACGGGAGCTAGTCTCATATTGGCTTTGCAGGCCCGCCGCCCTAGAATTGCCGCGATCGCAGGACGGGCGAAATGCAGTATGTTTGCGACGCGCCGAACGGAAAGACCTGGTTCCGTATCGAGACGGAAGGTGAAGCGATGCAGGAGTCGCGCCTGATGGGCCACACAGTTGAGAAATATTTCCGCCGCGAGCGGGAGAAGGCAGTCCAGTCCTGGCGTCCCGAGCGGCCCAACGCGATCGAGCGCGACATCGGCCTCGAGGCCCATGTACAGCGAGAGATGCCGCTTTTCCTCACGCTGCGCGACAGGGAGGGCAATGCACTAACTACAGCGATGCTGCCACCGGGTGGCAAGGATCGCGGCGGGTTCCGGATCATCATCGTTGCCGCATCCAATGCCGATCCTTATCCTCAGCAGGACGCGGCCATCGCTGCACTGGGAGCGCATTTCGGTCTCACACTCGATCGCAACCGCTGCTTCCCCTACGGCCGCTAAGGAGCCTGACAAGTATCGCCGCTTGATTGGAGCGATGTCGGCTCCTGGCCCTTAGCGACATATTGCGCAGCCGCGCGAGCGTGGTAGCTAACGGGGCAAAGCAGACTTAGCCTTCGTCACGTCACGCCGAGGCTTGTGGCGCTTGCTCTGTAATGCCCGAGCACTGAGATTACAGACGTAGAGCAACGACGATGCGGACAGAGGCGAGCGTGACCCAGGACGGCCTTTCACAGTTCGTCCTGTCTAAGCGGCGCGATTTGTTGCGACTCTCGCAGGTAGGCCTTCAGGGCCTGCCGCAGTGTAGGAAGGATCCATGTCTCATGTTCGGGCCGGTAGAGACCAGCTTCCCGAAACCATTCGAGAAACTCGGCCTTGCGCCCGGCTAGCATCAGGAACGTTCCGCGCGCTTCGAGCCGTTCGCGCAAATCGCGTAGTGCATACAGTCCAGTCGTGTCGATCTGGCTGACTGGAATTGCATCGATCACAAACCATCGAAGCTCCGGGCCTGCGGCGTCGGCCACCGTCAGCGCTCTCGCCTTGAAGTAATCGGAATTGAAGAAGGTAAGCGGGCCATCGAAGCGATAGAGCACGAGCCCCGGAAACGTCCTGGCGTCTGGATGTCGATCGATCGAATGCAGACCGGGAAGTCCGTCGACTGTTCCCAGGACTTCGTCCCTCGGCCGCGCCGTCAACTTGACGAAGCGGACCAGGGCCAACCCCACTGCGATGAGGATCCCGTTGATGGCGCCCAGCGCAACCACTCCGAGCGTCGTGATCACGGCCAGGACGACCTCGCCACGATCGATGCTCCAGATTTCGCGGAGCGTTCGCGTGTCAAACAGCGAGATCGAAGCGAACACGAGCAAGGCGCCCAACGCAGCAATCGGCACATATCGCAAGGGGCCGGTCAAAAACAACAACACTGCGGCGATCGCCGCCGCAGCCACCAGGCCAGTCATTTGGGTGCGACCGCCGGCTGCAACGGCCATCGCCGTGCGCGAGTCAGCGCCGGTCACGGCGAACCCTTGAGACAAGGCGGAGGCAAGATTAGCCGCACCAAATGCAGCCAGCTCACGGTCAGCGTCGATCTCGTAGCCGCCCTTCGACGCAAAGCTGCGCGCTGTCAACATGCCACTCGAAAACAGCACGAGAGCGAGCCCGGCCGCGCTGCCCAGCAGAGATGGTATGTCGGCCGTTGGAAATCTGGGCAATCGCAGCGGCGGCAAGCCCGCAGGAACCGGTCCCAGAATGGCCACTCCATACTGGTCCAACCCGAACAGCGCGACCGCAGCGCCGGCGGCGATCAATATGATCGGCGCAGCCGGAAGTCGCGGTATCCAGCGCGCCAGCCCAAACAATATCGCCAGGCTTGCCGCTCCCACGAGCAAAGTCGGAACCTGCGTCTCCGGGAGCTTGGTGAAGATTTCGAACAGCTGCGGAATGACCCTTTTGGATTCGATTGAAAAGCCGAGCAGCTTGCCGATCTGCCCCAGGCAAATGGAAATTGCGACCCCATTCAAAAGTCCAACGAGGATTGGCTTGGAAAGAAATTCCGCCAGCGCACCGAGCCGCAGGAAGCTCGCTCCAATGCAGAACATGCCAGCCAGAAATGTGACTGCAACCGACAGCGACCAGTACAGTTCGACATTGCTGCCCGCCAGCGGAGCTACTGCGGCAGCGACCATAGCGCACACGGCTGCATCGGGATTCACGATCATTTGCCGCGAAGTGCCGAAGATGGCGTACGCGATCAGCGGCAGAATACTCGAATACAGCCCCACCACCGGATCGAAGCCTGCGAGTTGCGCGTAGGCGATCGCGACCGGCAAGGCCACTGCGGCAACAGAGATTCCCGCCAACAGATCGTGCCGAAAGTCGTCGGCAAAACTGTAGGACAAGAGTTTTACCAATCCGGGTGCGATACGCGTCAGACGGTCGGTCATGCCGGATTACGAGTAGTGGTACGCCGGAGCGCAAGCTACGCAACTCTAGCTGCACGAGCGAAGGTCCGCCAGTGGCCGTCTCGACCGAAAGGAGGCGCCACCAGCCTGCGTGCGCGTGCTCTCCGCCTGCGCGACGATCTCGCGAACGATGTCACCTGCCGGCTTGATCTCGGAGACCAGGCCGCCGCCCTGGCCCGACCAGAGGGAAGCGGCGTCGTGATCCTGCCTTGCTTTTAGGGACGGTGACTCGCAAGCCTGCTACGATGTCCGCAAGTGGCCCTTCTGCGACCTCGGGCAGTGTCCCCTCTTCCGTCGCTGTTGGGGTTGAGCGGAGATCAGGCCGGCCAAGCCGCTTACCGAGTACACGCGCTAGTACACAAGTGGCTCGCGGAAAATGATGTAGAAGATGTGCCACAGTAACCGGTACCGGTACCTGATCGCTTTTAATCCCGGCTGGGCGCCCCGGGGTCACCCACCCCCTTCAGCGACAGTGGCCACCGCCAGAACTGTTCGGCGGATGTGCATGGCGGTCAGGCCATCCATCATCACGCTACTCAACTTTTGAAGAGCTCTGTAAAGAGTTCGCAAGGTGGCAGCGGACGATTGAGCGTGATCACGATCTTCTCGATCGTATTCCAGTCCGGTCCCCTCTCTACTATCTCATCCAGGTCCTCCAGCTCCTCGAACGCTATTGTTTCTTGTCTGCCGCCTAAATAGCTTATCTCTGCCATCCAGCGGTCAGGCACTGAGGTCCCCATTATCGCTTTAGCCCTGCGGGACATTGCCGGGACTCCGATCGTTTGTGTTGGTCGTATCTCTACCGATGCACCAAGGCAAGATCGCGACTACAGGCGTCGATTGCGATGCTTACCGCTAATTTCGTGCAGCTCCTCGCGCGCGCATCTCACCGCTTTGCCGGCGCGTCTCAAAAGCTCCACACGCTTCGGAGGCCTCGTTTCAGTAACCGGTGCCGGTACCTTAGTTGTTCCAATCCCGGCTAAGTGCCCCCGGGTCCCCCACCCCCTCAGCGATAGCTGTCCACCGTGAGGGCCGCCAGAGCCGTCTACGCGGCGGGGCGTGATGGGTGCGCTGGCCAATCAGTCCCGCTACGCAAGTAACGAACAGCATCCATGCCGCTGAGGTCGTACTCTTCCACGATGAGGCGACCCAGCTCGCTGCCGCGCCGCGCTGCCCTCGCGGGCCTCCTCGAGCCGATAGGCGAGATCCGTCACGATCGCTTCCAGCTCGCGCTCTTCGGCGGACTTCGGAACGTCAGGAGAGTAAACGGTGTTAGTCATCGGCCCCTCGCGAGAGGTGTTCCTGCCAGAGCCGCTAGATATGTGTGCGTCTGGCGAGATCCATTCACGCGCCTGCTGCCGCCAGAAGCCGCGCCACCGCAGTCGGATGCCACAAACCGCCGCGGGGTGCGCTGACGCCCTGCTGATTCAGCTCATGCGCAATAGCGCCTCGTAGCGCCCGTTCGCTTGATACTCCCGATGATGCCTTGGAGATCGATTGCACGCTGCGCCGCCTTCTCCTTGATCTT
This sequence comes from Bradyrhizobium sp. UFLA05-125, assembly GCF_059803515.1. Lineage (NCBI taxonomy): Bacteria > Pseudomonadati > Pseudomonadota > Alphaproteobacteria > Hyphomicrobiales > Nitrobacteraceae > Bradyrhizobium > Bradyrhizobium sp. UFLA05-125. The sequence goes on from NZ_JBANBJ010000089.1 coordinate 11,029, forward strand.
GGCGACTGCTTCAGCGTTGCCTGTCTGCTTGCCGCGTAGGGCACGAGCGCCGTTCGGGTTACCAAGCTTCACGCCTCGGGCCTTTGCTGCGGCCAGAGCCTTCTTGGTGCGCTCGCCAATCAAACCGGTTTCCAACTCTGCGACCGCGGCCATCTGAGTGAGCAGAAACTTTCCCAACGGCCCAGGCGGAACACTCGGCAGGTCGCAGAACACCAAATCGACATCGCTGGCGACAAGCGATCGCAGGAGGTCCACGTTGCGGGTCAATCGGTCCAGCTTCGCGAATACCAGCTTGGCGCCGATGGCCTTGGCGTGCGACAGCGCTGCCGCCAGCTTCGGCCGGTCCGATTTCCGACCGCTCTCCGTCTCCACGTATTCGGACACGAGCGTCCACTGGCCCCCATTGAGATAGCTTGTGACGGCCTCGCGTTGCGCCTCGATACCAAGGCCGCTTCGTCCCTGCTTGTCGGTCGAAACCCGCAGGTAGGAGATAAATTTTCCCTGTGCCATGCCCCGAAAGGTCCCCAACACGCTTTGATGTAACGAACGTTAGATCAATTTGTAACGCTCTCCGTGGAGAACTCGTACGAACGTTTCGGAATCCCTGCGATTCCGTTTTGCATACCTTGCCGCGTCTGATGGGAAGTCCTCAAATGATAGCTGGATTATGCGCGGACGCGACCAGCGTCAGAAACATTTGGGTACGCGGCCCCTAGGGTTTCTCCGAGCCCGCCGCGGGGTCACGATCCTTGCTCTGGTCAGCCAGTTCATCATCGAAAACAAAGTCAAAGATCACGACATCCGCGTCTTGATCTTCGGGGTGGACCGCGTAGTGGCGATCCCGCGCCACCTCTGGGTCCTCGTGAATGCCTCGACGAACCTTCACGACCTTGAACGGACGCCGATGGCTCCAACCCTCAATCTGCTCAACTGCGCGGGAGAGTCGGTTGATGGTAGACACGGTGACCATTGTGATCTCCCATATCCCGGGCCAGCACGGCCAGCCGCTGTTGGATGTCGATTAATGTTTCCACCTCGAGGCAGGCGCGGATCTCTTTCAAGGCGTAGATAAACCGGGTCATTTCTTCCGATCGGATCCGCCTGTTCAGACTGAGCCTATAGAGCCGCGCCATTTCTCCCCTCACCCCGGCAAGTGTGTCCAGCGCCACCGCATTACGGGGGGATAGGACCTCGGTTTTTGATTTTTGGTTCAACGACTTCCTACCGGGGCATTGGGGTGTAAGTCACAGTATACGCGATCCATCCCTGCCGACGAATGTCCCTCCGCAGCGTCTTGAGTGATTGCCCTTCTCGATCCCGCTTTCTCGAGGCGGGTGACAGGTCCGACAGGTTATCCGGTTATCCCCGTTACGCGCGCGCGTGACGTCGATAATGGGAAAACCTGTCGGACCTGTCACCACCGCTCAGTGCTTCTTGATCACGACGCGGGCGTAGCCCCGCTGGCCCGTATGTGACTCGCGCCGCTTTTCGTAGCCTCGATCCTCCAGCATACCGGATAAACCCATGGTGCTCCCGGGCTTGATATTGCGTTCCTCGCACCAAACTTTCCAGGAAGCGAACAGAGCGCTCATGCGGGTGAAAGCGGTATCGGCCGCGTCTTCGGTACAGTCCTCCAGCCACTCGCCGACCGTATCCTGGCTCCGGAAATACTCGTCGGTCGCCTCGCGCACGCAGGCAGGTGCTGCGAGCCCATCCCGCTGCCATTGCAGGCAGCCGTCGAGGCACCAGCGCAGGATCGCCGCGCGCTCGCCCCACAGCTTTTCGGGCAGCTCAGAATCACGCTCGTCGGCCGGGATCCGCACGGTGAAGGGTGCAAGCAGCAAGCGCCGCCGCACGGCTTCGTCGACGGTGCCAATGCGCGGCTTGTGGTTGCCGGCGATGAACAACTTGAAAGTCGGCACGAAATCGAAGAAGTCCTGCCGCATGAACCGGGCGGTCAACCTGTCACCACCTGTCAGGGCCTTGATCTTGGTCTCATCCCAGCGACGCCCCTTCTGCGTTTCCTGCGCAACAACTAGCCGCGCGCCGCGCAGCTTGGCGAGATCGGTCGGGTGGCGCTCGGTGTTGCTCGAGACGAATGTGCCCATATCGGCAACGGTCGCGTAGTCACCGAAAATGCGGGCAAGCGTGTTAATGAACGTACTCTTGCCGTTCGCGCCTGTGCCGTAGGCTAAAACGAAGGCGTGCTCGGTCGTGAGGCCGGTGCAGCAATATCCGATGTAGCGCTGCAGGAAACCCTGCAGCTCGGCCTTGCCAGCAGTGATGCGCTCGAGGAATGCAGTCCACTGCGGGTGAGGCGTTCCGGGTGGTGCGGCCCCGCAAGCCGTGGACTTGGTGATATAGTCGAGCGGGTCCGGCTCGCGGGACAGTCCTGTGGCAAGGTCGTAGACCGCAGCCGGGATGTCGCCATCAGCGGCCGTGAGTAGATGCAAGTGGTTCTGGTCCCACTGCTCGGCCGTCGCCGAAAGGCGGCGATCGGCGCGGGCAAGCTGCACCACGGCGGCAACGGTCTTGGCCGAAGCCACAGCGGCAGGCTTGCCGCATTGCGGCGCGAACTCTCGGCAGATGACGCGAGCCCGGTCGAACGCGTGCAGGGTGTCATCGGCACGCCAGCTGTTGCCGACATAGATGAGCCACCGCCCCCAGGCTGCAACGTAACGGGAATCGGCGGCGTGCCGTTCCGCGTAGATAAGTGCAAGTGCGTCTTCCGAGCTGGCTGGGGGCTCGCCGGCATCCTGCAGAGCAGCCAACTTTACAATGTTGTCAGCCATTACCGCGTCTCCGCAGCTCCCTGCCAGCGATGCTATTCACAACGCGCTCGACATCACAGCGAGGCAGTGGGGGCGTGCAGTGGGTAGCGTTCCACGACTGCAGCAGGCCGAGAGCGACAAAAGGGTCGATGTGACGGCGCAGGAGATGGCCGGCGAGCCTTGCAATGCTGCAGTCGCGTGCGCCCTCACTGACGCCTTCGATCAGCGCGCGCCATTCCGAGGATAGAGTTGCGCTGACGGCTGCGCCCATCTGCATGGTCAACAGCCAGCTAGGCGCGCCCGCAATCACGTTCGCACTGTCCACACTCCAGCAGTAGGGGCGACCGCTCGGGTGGATGGACGGTGGGCTCAGCACGTATCCGCCCTCCCCGCGCACATCGATGTGCCGGCCAATCTTGCCTGCGGAGTTGCGTACAGGCTCCTGCGGCCACTTGAAGTAGATGTGGCGACCGCGAGCGGTGATCACCTCGACGGTTGCGGGCAAGGGGCCATGCTCCATCTCGAGCTGGCGCAACGTGGCTTCTGCGTCGAGACCATCCACGTCGACCACGAAGATGCCGGACGCCGCACCGGTCGCGATGGCGATGTTGTTATTGGGCTGTTGTTGCCACCAGGCCGAAATGATGTCCGGATCTGTGGTGGCGTCCTTGAGACCGTTGGCCGTTGCCGGCCGCTTATCGCGCGGCCGGCACGGAAAGATGTGAAGTCCCCGCGCCGCGAGCGCCAAGGCTGTCTGGATCACGGCGGGTCTCCCTAGAACGGGATTGCGTCGCCGACTTTGGCGGCCGGCGGGGCCTTCGGTGCGCGGATACGGATGCAGTCGACAGTGCTACCGCGCAGCGTCGTCGTGGACGGATAGAGTTCGATGCGATGGCCGGGCCAGTTATCGGTGTCGTCACCGGCGATCGCAGCGACGCTGTCCCAGTTGGTCATGTTGAGCGGCAGCGGCTTCATGCCGCCACGGAAGTACAATACGGTTTTGGTCTCCGCATCGCTGCCGCTGCCGAGCGTCTCGGTCGGAGCGCGCTCGATCTCGGGGACGTGCGGCTTGCCATTCAGATCACTCGCCTTCAGGTATTTTGACGGGAAGATTTCGTTGCGTTTGGCCATGTCTGGCTCCTGCGTTCCGATCGGGGTCATTTATTAAGTGGTGTATTACCACCACCATTATCTCTCAAACTGCCCGATCAACAAAGAGAAAAGAGGTGGACATCCACCACTTTTCATGATCTGGTTGGTTCATGGCTGGTCTCAAATCGTTCCTGCAGGGCGTAGCTCCGATATTGGGCGTTTCCCCCGCCGCGCTGTACGAGCGACAAAGAGCGCTCGTGAACATCGGCGTCCTGGAATCAACAACAGGTCGCGGACCTGGCAGCGGTGTCCCCTTCACTGCCGAAAATTTTGCCGCGGTTCTAATCAGTCTTCTGGCGGCTGAATCGCTGTCCAAGGTTGACGAATGCGTTGCGAAACTGTGCAGGGCAATGCCCGTGCCATCAAAGCAATACACAAGTTGGTGGATCGAAAGCGGCAAGCCCACCTTCAGGAGCGATGTTGGGCTGTTGCTAGCTGGACAAATGCCAATTTGGACTTTTGACCATATCTTTATAGGGGATTCTTTTAACGAAATCCGCGTCACTCGCCCTTGGCGCGGCCAACTGGTCAGCAGCGCCGGCGAGGTCTTCGATTACTATCCCACCGCGACTGACGAGGCCATGGTCAGCCGCTCAATCAGTGTTACTGCAGCGATCGAACGCGAAATGTTCTCTAAACTCCTTACTTTCACAAAGGGGGCGCTCAGCCAGATCGAAACGGAGGAAGACGATTCGTGAATCCGCGATCGATCCGCTGGCCGCTTGGCAATCAGCCTCGAACAGCGCGAAGCGGCAAAGGCGCTACGGCAGTGGCTTTGGGTTGTCAATTCGTGCCACCAGGACGTTGCCATGAGTACCGGTTGTTGGCGCATCAAACCTTCTGAGTTGGAGCGGACACTCAAGTCAATACGATCCGTCGGCTTGCAGGTCAGAAGTGTTGAACTGGCCGCGGACGGCACCATCAAGATCGCCGTCAGCGCGTCCGAGACCGGCGAGCCCGTCATCGAGACGTCTGAGCAATTGAGAAAACTATTATGAAGTCGAAGCCGCCCCGCTCTGCCCTGCCCTTGCCGCGATATGTACGTCGCAAGCCGTGGGGCGGACGTTGGTTCTACTTCTTCGACGTGCCAACGTGGGCGCGAAAGAAGGGCTGCTCCGTCGGCAACGAGCCGCTTGGCTACGACTACGCCGCAGCGGTCCAGCGAGCGGAGACGGTGCTGCTGCCCGCTTTCGATAGTTGGCGCACTGGCGGCAATGACGGCAAACCCGACGTTGGCGTGATCAAGGGCAGCATCGACTGGATGTTCAATGAGTTTCGTAAGACGTGGAATGAGGCAACCGCGAAACGTCCGCGCCCGCTGAGTCCTGGGCAGCAGCGCGTCCACGAGACCGGCATCGGCATGATTGCCGACTACGTTCTGCAGGACGGCAAGCGCCTCGGCACCAGGCGCGTCACGAGTCTCGACACCGCGTTCGTCGACGACCTGTTCAAGAAGCTGCTTCACAAAAGAGAAAAGGACGCAGGGGGCAACGAGATTCTGGTCCAGCGCCGCACTACGACCAACCACGCGATGAAGACCGCGCGCAACGCATGGAACACGGTTTCGCGCGCCAATCCTGGCGTGTTTCCACTGAAGAATCCTTTCGAGAAGATGGGACTGGTGTCAGGCGATACGCGCGAGACGCCACACGCAACGTTCGAACAGCTGATGATCTTCCGCGCCAAGGCTGTCGAGATGGGTCACTCGTCATTGGCAACGGCCGCTATGATCGGCTGGGAATTGCTGCAGCGAAAGGCGCACATCTTTATTCGTTTCGAGGTCAAGCACTACCGCCCCACCGACCGGCCGAACCACATCTACGTCATCAACTGGAAAACCGGCACCGGCTCGTGGGAGCCGCTTTTCAACGACAACGGCGAGCCGCTCTACCCAACGCTGATCAGGGAGTTGGACGAGATCAAGGCGAAGCGGCCAACCGGCGGACTGATGCTTCGCCGGGACGGGACCGGCCGCGCATGGGTTGGCAAGGACGAGCAGCTGACGCAGGTTGAGCGCAAGTGCCGGGAGATCATCGACGCGGCTGGCCTGCTTCCACTGATGGACTCTAACGGTGAACCACAGCCACTAACCTTCACCTCGTTCGGCCGCCACGGCGGCGCGACCGAGTCCGTAACGTCCGGCCTGACAGAGCTGGAGCTGATGAAGAAAGGCCAATGGTCATCGACCAAGGCAATGGGCCACTACATCCATGGCAACGACGAGGGCAAGCAGGTGGCCCAATTTGAAGCGCATCAAGAAGCGCGGCCAGAATGCCTGAGCCTCGCTCGAGATTGAACTCGGCCTTTATGGCACGAAGCATCGCGAACAGATCACGAAAACTTTGTCGGAAGTGTTCAGCCCGGCTTGTCGGAAGTTAGGAGCATCCTCAGGACAAGTCATTGAAATCATTGGAGCGGGTGAAGGGAATCGAACCCTCGTATTCAGCTTGGAAGGCTGCTGCTCTACCATTGAGCTACACCCGCATAGAGGCATCCCCTAACACGGCGCGCCGGGCGCCTCAACCGTCCAGAGCCGACCTTTTGGCGTTGCGAACAGGCCCTGCTCCGTCGCGCGCCGCGGTGTCGGGGCGCTGCGCCCCTTAACTTCGGCGCGGTCCCGACCTATATTGAGTCCCCCGAAACCAACGAAAGGAGGTGATCCAGTGTCTTATCTCAAGCGCTGTCACCTCGCTGGGATCGCCCGCTAGGCTTTGACGTGAAGCCTGGCAACGGGGCGCTCTCAGCCCTGGACCAGCGAGACAACAGATCGGGCGCGACGGGGTTTCCCCGCCGCGCCTTCTCTTTTTCGCACACATGCTCGTCTTCTGCGCTACCCGTTGGATCAATACGGCAGGCCGCCGGTCAGCACTTCGCGGATCTTCTGCGACAGCTCCAACTTCCGGTATGGTTTTCTCAGCAGCGCGATACCGGGATCGAGGTGGCCCTCATGCACGATGGCGTCGTCGGTATAACCTGACGTGTAGAGCACCCTCACATCGGGACGGCGCTCGCGGATCGCCTCCGCCAATTCCCGACCGTTCATGCCGCCAGGCATGATGATGTCGGTGAACAGGAGATCGAATTTGATGCCCTGCTCCACCAGCGCGAGCGCGGACGCGCCATCACTGGCAACGAGCGTACGATAGCCGAGACTGCCGAGCTGGGCGATCACATAGCCTTGCACCAGCGGATCGTCCTCGACCACCAGGATCGTCTCATGCCCGCGTGCAAGGCTCGGCGTGGCCACGGGCCCGGCCTGGCTCGCCGTTCGGCCGATCGAACGCGGCAGAAACAGCTTCACCACCGTGCCCCAACCCTCCTCGCTGTCGATCGCGACCGTGCCGCCGGTCTGCTTGGCGAAGCCGTAGACCATGCTGAGCCCGAGCCCGGTGCCGCGGCCGACCCCCTTGGTGGTGAAGAACGGCTCGAACACGCGGTCGCGGATGTCGGCGGGGATGCCATGACCGGTATCAGCCACCGCGATCATCACGAACTCGCCCGGCTCCATCTCGCGATCGCCGGACTCGCCCGCCCCGTCGAGCACGCGATTGGCGGTCCGAAGCGTAAGCTTACCGCCGCCTGGCATGGCGTCGCGCGCGTTGACGGCGAGATTGACGATGGCCGAGGAGAGCTGTGACGGATCGGCCATCGCGAACCACGCATCGTCGGCGAGCTCGGCGTCGATCTCGATGTGCTCGCCGAGGATCGGCTTGAGCAGCCGCGCGGTCTCGACCACGAGACCGTTGACGTCGATCTCCCGCGGATCGAGCGGCTGGCGCCGGGCAAAGGTCAGGAGCTGAGAGGTGATCTCGGCGCCGCGCGTCGCCGCGTCGTCGATGAGCTGCGCGATCGCGGCAAGCTGCGGCTTGTCCGCAAGGCCTTCCTGGAGGATCTCGATCGTCCCGGTGATGACCGTGAGCACGTTGTTGAAATCATGCGCGACGCCGCCGGTGAGCTGGCCGATCGCATCCATCTTCTGCGATTGCCGTAGCCGCTCCTCGGTCTCGTGCTGGTCGGTGAGGTCGGTGGTCGAGCCGCGATAGCCTAGGAAGCGACCATCGGCGTCGAATACCGGCCGGCCGTTGACGCTGAAATGCCTAATGCGTCCGGCGGCATCGCGGCCCCTATACTCGAACTTGCGGAACGGCTCATGGCGCTCCAGCGCCGCCATGTGGTCGCGCCATTTCTGCGGCTCGGTCTCCAGATCGATAGCGCCGTCGGGACGCCGCCTGCCGATCACGAGATCGCGATGCATCCCGAAGGAGCCCGCGCGATCCGAGATATAGGTGAACACGTGATCCGGCCCGGTTTCCCAGAACCAGTCGGAGGCGGTTTCCGCATAGTCGCGGAAGCGCTGCTCGCTGCGGCGCGCATCACCCTCGGCACGCCGCCGGACCTGAAGATCGCGCTCGAGGTTGACGTTGGCGAGCCGCAGATCGCCATACGCACGCTGCAGACTTGCGCACATGGCGTTGAATGCGTCGATCACCTTGTCGAGTTCGTCGACCTCGTGCGACGGCCCGCGCTCCAGGTGCAAGGGCGGCTGTGGCCGCGCCAGGGTGAATTTGCTGACGAACTCGGCAATGGCGACGAGGTGCCGGGTCACCAGCAGATGAAACATGTAGATGATGAAGAGCGAGACGAGGAACGTCTTGGCCGCCTGGCTCGCCAGGATGATCAAGGCTCGGTTCAGCAACTGCCTGTAGACGTCGGTCAGCGTCGCCTCGACGTGCAGCGTGCCGAGCCTGTGCTGCTCGCCTTGGATGACGTAGTCGATGGGATAGTCGCGGACCACCACCGCGCGGCCGCCGCTTTCGCCGACCGCCACGCGAAGCGGTTTCGGACGATCAGCAAATTCGCGGACCTCGACCGCCTGAATGTCAGGCAGTCGCATGATGCCGTTGACCTGGAGCTCGATCTGGTTCCTGTCGAGGCTCCAGAGGCTCTCGCCGAGGCTGCCGAGATAGCTGCGGCCGATCTCATTGAGCCGCGTCTCGATGATGCTCATCTCGCGATCGTAGTCGAGATAGAGCTGAAGTGCGGTCAGGGTCAGCGTCACGATCGACGAGAACAGCAGCACGGCGGCAAGCAGGCGCAGGCCGATGCCGCTGCGAAACCAGGAGAAGACGCGCGGCAGCGGGGAACCGATCGGGATCCCGATTCGTGGCAGATCCTCTTTCGCGGCCGCCGGCGCGATGGCGCGGCCGCGATTGGGATCGTGCTCACCTGTGTTGCCCATGCACCACTCCCCCGAGATGGCGACAATCCTGCGTCGGCCCGTTCCGGCCTGCCGCGATTCGACAGTTCGACCCCTCTGGAAGAGCCGACCTGCTCGCGCAGCCTCCTTGCTAGATCCTGGACGATTATTCGTCTGTGGGGGCAATTTTTGCGCCCAGCCGCAGGAAGCCTGCGCAAACTAGCACCATGCGTGCTAAAATGTCATCGGTGAAAGTGCGGAGTAGCCCCGCATCGCGGGTTGCGCATAGTCGCTGTGATTCGCAGGACCAAATACCATCCGCGGTAGACCGCACCGATTCATGAATCCGGTGGTAGCAAGGACGAGCGGGAGACGCCTCATGTGGCGGATATGTCTTATCGGCGCACTGCTGCTGTTCGCCCACCCCTCACAGGCCCAGTCGGTCATCCGGCTGGCGCGGATCGCCAACATCCCCGACCAGTATGTCGGCGGCGAGATGTTGCGCGTGGTCTATGCGCGGCTGAACATCAAGCTCGAATTCGAGGATGTGCCTGGCAAGCGCGCGCTCGCGCTCTCGAGTGCAGGCGAGCTCGACGGCGAGATCCAGCGCATCGGCACGCTGTCCAAGGAGTACCCGACGCTGGTCCGGGTCACACCCGCAATCAACTATATCGAGCCCGCGGTCTTCGCGACGAGGCTTCGTTTTGATGTCGCAGGCTGGGACTCGATCAAGGACTACAGCATTGGGATCGTGCGCGGCGTCGGCTCCTCGGAGAACGGCACGCATGGATTTGGCCGCGTCACCGCGACCACGAACCTGGAGAGCCTGATCCAGATGCTGGACGCCGACCGCTTCGACGTGATCGTCACCGACCTGTTCAGCGGGCTCGTCGCCGTGCGCAAGCTCAACCTGCAGGCACGGGTCCATCCGCTTTCGCCGCCGCTCGAGCGTATCGACATCTACCACTATCTGCACGAACGCCACCGCGACCTCGTGCCAAAGGTTGGAAAGGTGATCGAGGAGATGACCGCAAGCGGCGAACTCGCCAGATTGCGCGAGCAGCTCGTCAAGCAAGTGCTGAGTGAATCCTGACGCCTGCGCCGATCAGAGCGCGCGACGCCGCGCCTGCACGGCGGCACCGATCAGCATGCCGACGAACCTCGTATTCTTTGCGGCCATCCGTCGCGATCGCTGGAACCAACGTTCAAACGAAGTCGGACAATCGGGTTTCGGGACGGTTTCGTCGCTGGCGCGGTCGCGCAATATTTCCTGATCCGCGCTTGTCGGATTCATCAGCCGTCATACGTCCTTGAGCCGGCAACTGTGCCAAACAAGCGAGGTGACGATGCTCTACGCCATCCTGGCCTATCACGTGGAAAGCGAGGTCATGTCCTGGACGAAAGACGAGGACGCCGCCGTCATGACAGGGCTTCGCGAGGTTCAAGAGCCCTTGAAGGCCAAGGGACATTTCGGGCCGGCGGCGCGGCTCGACGAGACCGGGAAGGCGCGCACGCTGCGCGGCCCGGGCGCGGGCGTGGTGCTGGACGGGCCCTTTGCCGAAACCAAGGAACAGCTTCTCGGCTTCTACATCATGGAGTTTTCGGCCGAGGCCGGCGCGGTCTCCGCCGCGCGGGAACTGCGAAAGGTCAATCCGAGCGCGGTCTACGAAATCCGCCCGATCAAGCTTTTCCTGCCAGCCGATGGGTTTGGCGCGACCGCGGCGGACGGATGACTCTCAGGGGCTTCCGATCGGCGTCCCCTTGACGAACCGACGTATCAACAACGCGCCAAAGGCAAGAAACCAGACGAATTGCGCATATTCCGGCGTAACCGCTGCCACCAGCGTGCCCGGCAAGAACACCAGCACTGGAAAGATCGCAGGGAGGATCTCGTGAAGACGGCCGGCGCGGGACGCGCACCACCATAGCCAGGCATTGAGGCTCGCAATCGCGGTCAGATGCAGGCCATAGAGCACCGCGACGGCACTGCTCAGCCGGTAACTACCATAGAGTCCGTTGGTGACCGGCAGCAGGATGATCGAGAGCAGGAAGACGAGATTGAGCAGCACCACGCCTCGGCCGGCCTCGGGCTGGCGCGCAAGGCGACGATGATGACTGATCCAGAACACGCCGGCGACGACGAAGGTCAGGATCAGGCCCGCCACGCGCCCCGAATAGAGATGGTCGAGATCGCTCCAGGTCGGCGCCGTCTTGAGCTCGTCGGCCTTGGGCAGGCTATAGGCGAGCAAAGTCATGGCGACACCGAAAATGGTGTTGCTGAGCGACTCCAGCCGGCGCATCTCGAACTGGTCGGTATCTTGGTCGGTCATCTGGGGCGCACGAGGCTGGAACCAACGTCGAGCTTCTCCCCTAAATCCTAAATCGCGTCCCGTCCAGCCGCATTGCGGATCGCGGCCGGATCGCGGAATCTGCGGTTTTCACCGGGGCGATTCGTGGCGGCTAGGACATATCTGGACACGCTGAATGCCGAGCAGCGACGCGCCGTCGAGCATGGCGTGGCTGATGGCAGCACCGTCGGCGGTCCTCTCCTCGTCATTGCCGGAGCCGGCTCCGGCAAGACCAACACGCTTGCCCACCGGGTCGCTCATCTGATCGTCGCCGGCGCCGACCCGCGCCGGATCCTGCTGATGACGTTTTCGCGCCGCGCGGCCGCCGAGATGGCCGCCCGCGTGGAGCGTATCGCCAGAAAAGTGCTGGGTGAGAACAATGCGGCGATCATGCGCGACGCGCTTACTTGGGCCGGCACATTCCATGGCATCGGCGCCCGGCTCCTGCGCGAATATGCCGAGCGGATCGGCGTCGATCCCGCCTTCACCATCCACGACCGCGAGGACTCCGCGGATCTGATGAACCTCGTGCGGCACGACTGCGGATTTTCGCGAACCGAAAGCCGCTTTCCTGCCAAGGGCACCTGTCTGTCGATCTATTCCCGCTGCGTCAACGCCGAGATGGAGATCGAGAAGGTGCTCGGCCAGCATTATCCCTGGTGCGCGGGCTGGGCTTCCGAGCTGAAGCGGCTGTTTGCGACCTATGTCGACGCCAAGCAGGCCCAGCACGTGCTCGATTACGATGATCTGCTGCTCTACTGGGCACAAATGACGAGCGACGCACTGATCGCCGAGGAGATCGGCGGCCGCTTCGATCACGTGCTGGTCGACGAATATCAGGACACCAATCGGTTGCAATCCACCATCCTGCTGGCGCTCAAGCCGGAAGGCCGCGGCCTCACGGTTGTCGGGGATGATGCGCAGTCGATCTATTCGTTCCGCGCCGCCACCGTGCGCAACATCCTCGAGTTCCCGCAAAGCTTCTCGCCGCGCGCTGAGATCATCACGCTGGACCGCAACTACCGCTCGACGCAATCAGTGCTGGCGGCCGCCAATGGCGTGATCGGCCTTGCACGCGAGCGCTTCACCAAGAATCTCTGGACCGACCGCACCTCCTCGCACAAGCCGCAACTCGTCGCCGTGCGCGACGAGGCCGAGCAGGCACGCTACATCGTCGAGCAGGTCCTGGCCAATCGCGAGCAGGGCTCGCTGCTCAAGCACCAGGCGGTGCTGTTCCGCACCTCCTCGCACTCCGGCCCGCTCGAAATCGAATTGACCCGCCGCAACATCCCCTTCGTCAAGTTCGGCGGGCTGAAATTCCTCGACGCTGCGCATGTCAAGGACATGCTGGCACTGCTGCGCTTCATCGAGAATCCGCGCGACCGCGTCGCGGGCTTTCGCATCCTGCATCTGTTGCCGGGGGTCGGACCTGCAACCGCGCAGCGCGTGCTCGACCACATGGCGGAGAGCCCCTCGCCGCTTGCCGCGCTCTGCAAGCTTCCCGCGCCGCCGCGCACCGGCGACGACTGGACCGCTTTCATTCGCACGGTCGAAAATCTCAGCTATTCGGAATGGCCAGCGGACCTCGAGCGCGCTCGCCTCTGGTACGAGCCGCATCTCGATCGCATCCATGAAGATGCCGAGACGCGCCGCGCCGATCTCATGCAACTCGAGCAGATCGCAAGCGGCTATGTCTCGCGCGAAAAATTCCTCACCGAGCTCACGCTCGATCCGCCGAATGCGACGTCCGACCAGGCCGGCGTTCCCCTGCTTGACGAGGACTATCTGATCCTCTCCACCATCCACTCCGCCAAAGGCCAGGAGTGGAAGTCGGTGTTCCTGCTCAACGTGGTCGACGGCTGCATGCCGTCCGATCTCGGCGCCGGCACGAGCGCTGAGCTCGAGGAGGAGCGCCGCCTGCTCTACGTTGCGATGACCCGCGCCAAGGATGACTTGCATTTGATCGTGCCGCAGCGTTTCTTCACCCATGGTCAGGCCGCCTCAGGCGATCGCCGCGTCTACGCCTCGCGCACACGCTTCATTCCGGAAGCGCTCGTGCCGTTGTTCGAGCGGACGACCTGGCCGAAGGCGCAAGCCGGCACGGCGCGGACCGCGGCGCAGGGGCCGAAGATCGATATCGGAGCCAGGATGCGGGGCATGTGGCGCTAGCGCTGGCCGCGCGCACGAAGCCTCAGGAATTCCAAGGGAGCATGGAGATGACGACAGCAGGAAAGAACGCGATCAAGGCGGAGCTTGACGCGCTGCGGAAGCTCGCACGCGAGGTGATCCAGACGTCGAAGGGCAAGAGGCCCCTTCCCGTCAAGGACCAGCGCACCCTGCGCCAGCAGCAGAAGCGGGCCGTCGAGGCCATTGTCGCCGAAATCAAGGAGCTGAAGCAGTTGAAGCGCCGCGTTCTCCAGGCGCGCGCACCCGAGGCGATGGCGGAAAAATTCGTGCCTTGATGCGAGCGACGGCGGCGAATCGACAGGTATCGCCGGGTCGCGAAACGGAAACCATGCATTTCCTGAAGCGGTATTGTGACGGGGAAGCCGACGACTAGATGTCGAGCTGCTTTCCCCAGAGACCTGATCAATGACCGCACCGCTCGAATTCGGACTGGATACCTTTGGCGACGTCACCAAGGACGCAAACGGCACGGCGTTGCCGCATGCGCAAGTGATCCGCAACGTGGTCGAGGAGGCCGTGCTGGCGGACGAGCTCGGCATCGACTTCATCGGGCTCGGCGAGCATCACCGCGCCGATTTCGCGATCTCCTCGCCGGAGGTCGTGCTCGCTGCGATCGCGGCCCGCACCAAGCGTATCCACCTCGGCTCCGCCGTGACGGTGCTGAGCTCCGACGACCCCATTCGCGTGTTCCAGCGCTTTGCGACGCTGGACGCGCTTTCGAACGGCCGCGCCGAGGTGATCCTCGGGCGCGGCTCATTCACGGAATCCTTCCCGCTGTTCGGCTTCGACCTGCGCCGTTACGAGGAGTTGTTCGAGGAGAAGCTCGACCTGTTCGCTGCACTTCTGTCCCAAAAGCCGGTGACCTGGGAAGGCAAGCTACGTCCGCCGCTGAAGAACCAGCTCGTCTATCCGCCGGTCGAGCACGGCCAGCTCAAGACCTGGATCGGCGTCGGCGGCAGCCCGGAATCGGTGGTGCGCGCCGCGCATTACGATCTGCCCTTGATGCTCGCGATCATCGGCGGCGATCCCAAGCGCTTTGCGCCCTATGTCGAGCTCTATCACCGTGCCTACAAGGAATTCGGCCGCGCGGTGAAGCCGATCGGCGTGCATTCGCCCGGCTATGTCGCGGAGACCGACGCGCAGGCGCGCGAGGAGCTCTGGGCCGACTACAAGACCATGCGCGACCGCATCGGCAAGGAGCGCGGCTGGCCGCCGATGGGCCGCGACGAGTTCGTGCACGAGGCCGACCACGGCTCGCTCTATGTCGGCTCGGCCGAGACGGTCGCGCGCAAGATCGCCGCGACCGCGCAGGCGCTCGGCATCTCGCGCTTCCAGCTCAAATATTCCGCAGGCCCCCTGCCCCATGAGAGGCTGATGCGCAGCATCGGGCTCTATGGCGGCAAGGTGATCCCGATGGTCAGGGAGATGATGGGCTAAGGCTTCCCTCAGCCCTTGAGTGCGGTGACGACGACCTCGATCAGTGCGCTACCGCCGAGATCGGCGACGCCGACCGTGGCGCGCGCCGGCAGATTGTCGCCGAAGAATTCGGTCCAGACGGCATCCATCTCTTTCTTCTTCGACAGATCCGTTACGAAGATCGAGGCGCTGACGATGCGGGAAGCATCGCTGCCTGCCTCCTTCAGATAGCCTGCGATCTTGCCGAGGATGTTGTGGGTCTGCTCGCCCATCGACACGCTGGTGTCGTCGGCGATCGTGCCGCCGACGAACACGAAGCCATTGGCCTCAACGACGCGGTGCATGATCGGCGTGCGGATGTTGCGCGTGATGCTCATGAAGTCCTCTTCTTGTGTTGCTTAGGAGTTGGATGGGCCAAAGCGGTCGATGGCGAGATCGCCGATCCGGGTCTGGGTGCCGCCATTGACAATCAGCTCCGCCATGACGGCGCCTGCGCCAGGGCCGAGCTGGAAGCCGTGCAGCGAGAAGCCGAACTGATGGAAGAGCCCGGCATGGCGGGCGCTCGGACCCAGCACGGGCAGATCGTCCTTTGTCTTCGCCTCGATGCCAGCCCAAGCGCGCATGATGGTGGCATCGCGCATCACCGGAAACAGCTCGAACACGGTGCGGGCGCTGATGGCGAGGCTTTTCCAGTCCAGCACCGTCTCGTTGCGGTCCTGGTCCGGCGTCGCCAGATGTCCGCCACCGATCAACACGGTACCGTTCTTGAACTGCTTGAAGGACAGTTTGCGGCCACGCAGGATCACCACGGGATCGATGAAGTGTGGGACTCGGGAGGTGATCATCAGCATCGGCGCCACGGTCTCGACCGGCACCGGCTCGCCAAGCGTGGCGGCGATGCGCCCCGCCCAGGCGCCGGCAGCGTTGACCAGCACCGGAGCGGCATAGGTCTCAGTGCCGACATCAACGCGCCAGAGCCCATCCTCGCGGCGGACATTGCCTGCGGCCACGCCCTCGCGCACGGTGGCCCCGAGCTGCTCAGCCTTGCGCCGGAACGCCGTCGTGGTCTGGGCGGGATTGGCCGCGCCGTCGCGGCGCGACACCACACCGCCAGGACAGGTCTCGGCCACGGCAGGCACCAGCCGCCGCAATTCGGCGCCGTCGATCAGCTCCTCATGGGTGAAGCCGAGCGCGTTCAGCTCGGCAACGCGCGCGCGGCATGCCGCAAGCTCGGTCTCGTTCTCGGCGACCAGAACCTGGCCATGACTCTCGAAGCTGCAATCGTCGTCGAGCAGCTCGTTTATCTGCTCCCAGATCCCCATCGAGCGGATGGACAGCGGGATCTCGGCGGCGTGGCGCGCAAGCTGGCGCACGCCGCCGGCATTGACGCCGGAGGCGTGGCGGCCGGCATAGTCCTTCTCAATCAGCACCGGCTTCATGCCGGCGAGCGTCAGGTGCAGTGCCGTCGAGCATCCGTGGATGCCGCCACCCACGATGATGGCATCCGCAAGCTTGGTCATCCGCGCACCACCGCCTTGACGTCGTCTTCCGTCTTCGGCATCGCCGCGAGCTCGGCGAGTGTGATCGGCTTCACTGGCGCGCGCAGCCGGTAGTAGCCGATCTCCTGTGGGGTCTTGCCGCGAGCCTCCGCCATCAGCTCGGTGACGGTGAGACCGCACAGGCGCCCCTGGCACGGTCCCATGCCGGTGCGGCGATAGGCCTTGAGCTGGTTCGGTCCCGTCGCGCCGATCGCGACTGCGTCGACGATGTCCTTGGCTGTCACCTCCTCGCAGCGGCAGACGATGGTGTCGCCTGCGGGAATGCGGAATTGCCGCGCGGGACGAAACAGCGTGTCGAGGAAGGCGCGACCGCGCTCGGCTCTGGCGAGATCGGCACGCAGCGCTGCCATCGGTGAGAGCTTCGCGGCGGCTGCAGGCGCAAGCGCCTCGGCGGCAGCGCGCGCAGCGATGCGGCCGCGAACCACCGCGGCGTTCGCGCCGCCGATGCCGGCGCCGTCGCCGGCGATCGCGATGCCCTCGACCGAGGTGCCGCCATTGCCATCGAGCACCGGCGACCAACAGAGCTGAACGTCATCCCAGCGATGCTCGACGCCCGCCGCCATCGCGAGATTGACGTTGGGCACGACACCCTGATGCAAGAGAAGAAGGTCTGCAGGGATCGTCTCGCGACGGCTGCCTGCGACATAGCTCACGCTGGCAAGCCGCCCCTCACCGGACGCGGCCAGCTCTGTCACGCCGGTGACGACTTGCACCTTCGCCTTCACCTCGCGCATCATCGCAAGGCCCTTCGTAAAATAAGGCGACGTCACGAAGGCAAAGGCGTGAGGCAGCGCGGCAAGATAGTTCTTGCGCCCGGTCGTATCGAGAATGCGATCGATGCGACCACCAAGGCGCAGGATCTGCGCCGCGAGCAGCCACAGCAGCGGCCCCTGCCCCGCGATCACCGTGCGGCTATCGGGCACCAGCGCCGACGATTTCAGCATGGTCTGCGCGGCGCCTGCGGTCATCACGCCCGGCAGCGTCCAGCCCGGAATTGGAAACGGCCGCTCCAGAGCACCGGTCGCAAGGATCACGCGCCGCGCCTTGACGAAGGCAGACGCGCCGCCGGCCGAAATCGCGATCTCGAGATGACGATCGAGACTCCAGACAGTCGCGCGATGGATGATCTCGGCCTTGCTAGACCGCACTTCGCCGACGAGCTCGGCGCCCGCCCAATAATCGGCACCGAGCTGATCGCGCGCCGTGACCGGGGTCGACGCAATCGCGCGCCAGACCTGGCCGCCGGGCCCCGGGTTCTCGTCGATCAGCAACGTGGAGAGACCTGCCGCCGATGCGGTCGCCGTTGCGGCAAGGCCAGCCGGCCCTGCCCCGATGACGACGACGTCGTAGGCGCCGCGCAAAGGAGCCGCGTTCATCGGCCGATCTCCCTTTTGCCTTTCTGGATTTCGATCTGCATGCCCGCGGCGACCGGCACCAGGCAGCCCTGGCGATTGCCGACGCCATCAATGGTGACGAGGCAGTCGAAGCACACGCCCATCATGCAATAGGGCAGCCGCGGCGCGCCGCTCACCGCTGTCGCGCGGCGCACGTCGCGCCCCGAGGCGAGCAGCGCAGCGGACACGGTGTCGCCCTCGCGCGCCTCGACGGCAACGCCGTCGACGAAGATCTGCAACGATGGACGCGTGTCCTGGTCGGATCGTCTGAACATTGGATGCCCTCTTGGCCCCTTCTCTGAAGTCGCTAATAGCCGCTGTTGTTCGCTGCGCCCTCGCCACCGAAGCGGCGCGCCGAGAACGCGCCGACCAGCTCCGGCTCGAGCGCGCCGCCTGCGACCATGCGCGCGATCTCGAAGGCGTGGTTGGAGGCGAGCGTCACGCCGGAATGGCAGCAGACGACGAACGCGCCGGGATGCGTTTCCGACTGGTCATAGATCGGAAAGCCGTCCTGCGGCATGACGCGGATGCCGGCCCAGCTCCTGACGACATTCAGCCGCGCCAGATGCGGAAACATCCGCTGCGCGCGATCCGCCATCACCGCGCTGATCGTATGCTTCAGTGCGCGATCGTCGAGCTCGTCCTCCTTGCTGTCGCCGATCATCACCGTGCCCTCGTCGGTCTGGCGGATGGTGGTGAGGGGATGCGGCAGGAATGGCATGGTGCGTTCGGTCACCACGATCTGGCCGCGCGTCGGGCCCATCGGCGCCAAGAGGCCGACCATCGGCGCCAGCATCTGGTTGGCATTGCCCGCGGCAAGCACGATCTTGTGGGCGCGGATCTCGCCTTGCGGCGTCGTCAGGCTGAATTCGCTGCCATTCCTCGTGATCCCCGACACTGGTCGCTCCGGGAAATAGTCAACGCCGAACGCCTTGAAGCCGGTATGGAAGGCCCGGAAGGTTCGCAGCGAATTGACGTGGCCGTCGAACGGACAGAAGCTGCCGCCGGACACCTCCGGGCCGATCAGCGGCAGCATCTTCTTCACCTCTGAGGCCCCCAGCATCTCCATGCTGTAATCGGCCGCGCCAACCTGGTTGTGCATGCGCGCGACGAGTTGGGTCCGCTGCTCGTACTCGTATTCACCGAGCGTGAGGTGAAAGCCGCCGTTCTGCTGGAGGCAGACGTCGAGGCCGGTCTGGTCCTTCAACTCGGCGGCGAGTCCGGGCCAGGCCTGCGACGCGCGCACTGTCCACACGGTGTAAGCGGGCATGCCGAGCCCCTTGCTCTGCACCCAGACCAGCGCAAAGTTCGCGCGCGAGGCGCGCTTGGCGATGTCTCCCTCGTCGAGCACGGCAACGCTCTTGCCGAGCCGGCCGAGCCCCCAGGCAATGGCGGAGCCGAGCAATCCGCCGCCGACGACGGCGACGTCATATTCCCTGTGCATGCGTTCTCCTATCGCCCGGGATCGCTCTTGCCTGCGAGCACGCGGTCGAGCCCGTAGAAGCGGTCGAGCAGGATGAGGGCAGTCATGGTGACTGCGATGACGCTCGCTGAGACGGATGTCACGAGCGGATCGATGTTGTCCTGGATATAAAGGAACATCCTGACCGGCAACGTTTCGGTGCCTGGCGCTGCAAGGAATACGGTCATCGTCAAATCGTCGAAGGACTGGATGAAGGCGAGCGCCCAGCCGCTGATGACGCCGGGCAGGATCAGCGGCAGGGTCACGCGGCGAAACAGCGTGAAGCCGCCGGCGCCGAGCGACACCGCGGCCATCTCGACCGAACGGTCCATACCGGTCGCCGCTGCCAGCGTCAGGCGCAGCGCGAAGGGAAACACGACGATGACATGGGCGATCAGCAGCGCCGCAAAGGTGCCGCCGAGCCCGAGCGAGGTGAAGAAGCGCAGGAAGGCGATGCCGAGCACGACATGCGGGATCATCAGCGGCGACAGGAATAGCGCTGCCAGCGCATCGCGGCCTGGAAATCTGTAGCGCGCAATCGCGAGCGCCGCCGGCACTGCGAACAGCAGCGCGACGAAGGAGGACACCATCCCGAGCCCGAGGCTGACCCAAAACGCGTGCACGAATTCCGGATAGCTCGCGATCGTCCTGAACCAGCGCAGCGAGAAGCCGTTGGTCGGCAGCGAAAGAAAGCCCTCGGGCGTGAAGGCGACGAGGCAGACCACCACGATCGGCGCCAGCATGAAGACGACGAAAAGCGTGTGGAAAAGAAGTGCGAGCGGTCCGTTCGTCCTCATCGAAACACCTCGGCATAGCGGCGCTCGATCAGCGCGTTGCTGCCGACGACGATCAGCGCCAGCGCGAGCAGCAGCAACACCGCGACGGCCGCACCAAGCGGCCAGTTCAGCGTGTTGAGGAACTCGTCATAGGCGAGCGTCGCCGCGACCTTCAGCCTGCGACCGCCGATGATCGCCGGCGTTGCGAACGCGCTCGCCGACAGCGAGAACACGATGATCGCGCCTGACAGCACGCCGGGCATGATCTGCGGCAGGATAATGCGGCGGATGATGGTGAAGGCGCTGGCCCCCAGCGACATCGCGGCGTTCTCGATCTGCGGATCGACGCGCTGGAGCGCGGCCCAGACCGACAGCACCATGAACGGCATCATCACATGCGCAAGAGCGACCACCATGCCGGTCTCGGTGAACATGAAGGGCAAGGGCGCGCGGATCACGCCGAGCGACATCAACAGCTTGTTGACGAGGCCGTTATTGCCACCGAACAAAAGCGCCCAGCCGAGCGTGCGCGCCACGACCGAGATCAGAAGGGGCCCAAGGATCAGGAGCAGGAAGATGCCCTTCCAGCGTCCGCTCATGCGGTTGAGGATGTAAGCCTCGGGCGCGCCAAGCACAGCCGTAATCAACGTCGCAAGGAGCGCGATACGGAAGGTGCGCCAGAACATCTCGGCGTAATAGGGATCGCTCGCGATCTCCTGCCAATTCTTCAGGATGAAGACCGGCTCGATCCCCTTGTACTGGCCCCAGTCGTGAAACGAGAGCATCACGGTCATGACAAGCGGAATCACCAGCACGCCGACGAACAGCATCAGCGCGGGCAGCGTCAGTGCCCAGGGCGCGCGTGTCTCTGAGGACGCAGCTTGCGTCGAGGTGTCGGTGGCGGCGGTCATGCAGCGCCTCCGCCCGCCCGCAAGCTCATGTCCTCCACGCGCCAAGCAAGACGGACTGCCTCACCTTCGCCCGGTTGCGGCGTACCGTCATTCTGCCGGATCACGATCGCGGGCCCGCATTCGGTGTCGCACTGGAATAGCCAGTGATTGCCCTGGAAAATCCGCGTGATGATCTTTGCCGCGAGCCCCTCGCCGGCAAAACTGATCCGCTCGGGACGAAGGCTGATCGTTACCGCACCGCTCACGCCCGCCGGGGCCGGCGCTTGCCAGGAGCCTGCGACAAGTCGCGCCGGCGTGGCCGTGCGATCGACGATCGCGGCGAAATCGTTGGTCTTGCCGAGGAACTGCGACACGAAGGCCGATGCCGGCTGCTCATAGGTCTGTTGCGGCGTGCCGATCTGCTCGATCTTGCCCTGGCTCATCACGACGATGCGGTCGGACAGCGACATCGCTTCGTTCTGGTCGTGGGTGACGAGGATCGTGGTGGTGCCGATGGTGCGCTGGATCTGGCGAAGCTCGATCTGCATTTCCTCGCGCAGCTTGGCATCGAGGTTCGACAAGGGCTCGTCAAGCAGTAGCACGCTGGGCTGGATCACCAGCGCCCGCGCCAGCGCCACGCGCTGCTGCTGGCCGCCCGACATGCGCCGCGGATAGCGCTCCTCAAAACCCGCAAGCCCGACCATCGCCAGCGCCGCGCGGACGCGCTCCATGCGCTTGTCCCTGGGTACGCCGCGCATCTCCAGGCCGAAGGCGACGTTCTCGGCCGCGGTCATGTGCGGAAACAGCGCGTAGCTCTGGAACACGATGCCGAGGCCGCGCTTCGCCGGATGCACCTTGGTCAGATCGCGCCCCTCGAGCCGGATCGCGCCACGCGACGGCTCGAGGAAGCCCGCGATCATCTGGAGCGTCGTGGTCTTGCCGCAACCGGAGGGACCGAGGAACGAGATGAACTCGCCCCTCTCCACCGCAAGGCTGAAATCGTCGACTACGGTTTGCGAGCCGAACTGCTTGCCGACGCGATCGAGCTCGAGGAAGGCCATCGCGTTAGCGCTCGACCTCGCGGTTCCACCGCTTGGTCCATTCCTCGCGCTTCTCGTTGATGACGGTCCAGTCGGGATTATAGAGCTTCGCCGCGCGCTCACCGATCGGCGCCATCTTTCCGAGTTCCGGCGGCACGACGAGCGATTTCAGCACCGGCCCGTAGCCGTAGTCTTTGAGCATGATGAGCTGGATGTTTGGATCGAGCAGCTTCTTGATGAAGCTTACCGCGAGTGGCGACGCATTGGGCTTGGCGATCGGACAGGCGGTGGTCAATAGGGTCGCCGCACCCTCCTTCGGGTAAACGAAGTCGACGGGGAAGCCGGTGTTGGCAAAGCTCTGCACGCGCCCCGTGCCCCACACCGCGATGACGGCCTGGCCGGACTGGAACAACTCGGTCATCTTGCCCGGCGACGGTTCATAGGCGAGCACGTTCGGATTGATGTCGTTCTTGAAGATCTTGAAGCCCGCATCGACATTGGCTTCGCCGCCGCCGTTCATCTTGGCGAGCATCACCAGTGCCTCCAGGCCGTAGGTGTTGTTGATCGGCGGGATGACGAGCTGTTTCTGGTACTTCGGATCCTTCAGATCGTTCCACGAGGTCGGCGGCGCCCAGCCTTTCTCCGCAAAGACCTTTGTGTTGTACATTAGCCCGGTCGCGACGAGGCCGATCGCAACGGCACGATCGTCCTTGAAGCGCGCGGCGTCATAGAGATCGGCCGGCAGGCCGTCGAGCTTGCCGCAGAAGCCGAGTTGGATCGCCTGGTACATCGGGCCGTCGTCGACAATGGCGACGTCGATCTGCTGATTGCCCTTCTGCGCCTGGAGTTTTGCCAGCGTATCGGTGGAGTTGCCGGCGACGTATTCGACCTTGACGCCGTTCTCCTTCTCGAAATTCGGGATCACCTCGTCGCGGATCGTCTTCTCGAACGAGCCGCCATAACCGGCGACGTAGAGCGTCTTTTGCTGTGCCGAGACGACCGACGGGGCCGCGGCGAGCGCCGCGATGCTGACCGCTGTCAGAAGGCTGAGAGTCTTCATAAAGGACCAATCTCCAATACCGGGATGAGGTGACGTGTCGACGATCAGACGACCGAAGCGCGCCCGCGTTCCCTTCGGCGCAAAATCCCGATCCGAACAGGGCTCCGGCCCCTGCTCGCGGGTTTTGGTGCGATCGGCAGGCTTTAGGCCGCGATCTGCCGAAAAAGCGGGCTGTCTCCAGCGCTGATGAAAAAGATCGCAGAACAATACTTCCATCGTCCAATGAATAATGGCACCATCTACATGCCGAAATGTTATGAACAGGGGACGGGATGGCGCGGATCAATTCGCGGCAGGTGGAGGCCTTCCGCGCGATGATGCAGACCGGCAGCGTGACCGAGGCCGCGAAGCTGATGGTCGTGACGCAGCCGGCGGTCAGCCGGTTGCTCCGCGACTTCCAGGCGCTCTTGAAGATGGAGCTGTTCGAGCGGCGCGGCACCGGGCTGGTGCCGACTGCGGCCGCGACGGCGCTTTACACCGAAGTCGAACGGTCCTTCGTCGGTCTCGAACGTATCACCGCCGCCGCCGAGGAAATCCGCGGCCGCCGCACCGGCTCATTGCGGATCGCCGCGTTGCCGGCACTCGCGAACGGCTACCTGCCGCGGCTCGCCGGGCATTTCCTGAAAGAGCGGCCCAACCTCAACCTCGCCTTCTTCGGCGTGATCTCGCCGATCGTGGTCGACTGGGTGCTGAATAATCAATGCGACATCGGCTTTGCCGAGGTGCCGATTGCGCACTCCGGCCTGCCCAGGCTGCGCCTGC